>CAMAGM010000022.1 GCA_945833995.1 uncultured Prevotella sp. | reverse complement strand
TTCCGTCCGTGGCTTATTATCTCCTCCACGACGGGCTGCATCTGGTTTGTCTTTATGGGATAGATGATGAAATTCTCCCCTTTGAAATCATACTCTGCCGCCGCCTTTTTGAAGCAGCTGCTTGTTTTCTCGATGCGGTTGTCCAGAATGTCTGGAAACCTCAGTAGGACAGGCGGCGTGACATCTCTCAACGCCAGTTCGTCCATCACATCACGCAGGTCTATTTGCGTGTCGTTCTTACATGGTGTGACGAAGACATCGCCGCGGTCGTTGATGCCAAAGTAGGAGGTGCCCCAACCGTTGATGTTGTAGAGCTCCTTCGAGTCTTCAATAGTCCATTTCTTCATTCTTCTCCCAATAGTTCTTTTGCTTTTGTAACAGATATTTTTATTTTCTCGTAATTGTCCATCAGGCTCACGTCAAGCGTGTGGCGTGCCTTTGTGTAGAATGGTTCTCTTTTCTTCAGTTGTTCCTTTATGAACTCCAGTAGCTCCTCCTTTGTCTTGCCCTTGATGAGCGGGCGTTCCGTCTTGCCCATCATCAGGTGCTTGTAGAGCACGTCGGGACGTGCCTTGAGGTATATCACGTCGCCCTGGTTGTTCATGTAGTCCATGTTGTCGAAGAAGCATGGCGTGCCGCCACCGCAGCTAATCACCACGTCCTCAAACTCCGCCACCTCGTGCAGCATGTTGCGCTCGATGGTGCGGAATCCCTCCTCGCCACGTTCGGCGAAGATTTGCGAGACTTTCTTGTGCATGCGTGTCTCTATATACCAGTCGAGGTCATAGAACTTCAATCCAAGCGAGTCGGCGAGCTGCTTGCCAACCGTAGTCTTGCCGGCTCCCATATAGCCAATGAGGATTATTCTTTTCATTTCTGAGTTTTGAGCGATTTTCTGAATTTTGAGTTTTGAGTTTTGAATTGTTCTCGCTTCGCTGCGATTTGTCAATTCATAATTTAATAATTGATAATTGCTCAAAGAGCAACAATTCAAAACTCAAAATTCAAAATTCAAAATTATCTTTTGTTTACTATCTCCATACACTCCTCGTAGCTCAGTTGCGCAGCCTTCTCATGCATGTTCTTTGGCAGACGGTAGTTCTTGCCGTCGTATGCGATGTATGGGCCATAGCGTCCGTTGAGTACCTCCAGCTTTGGATCCTCGTCGAATTTCCTCAGGTGGCGCTGCACCTCCTCCTTGCGCTTCTCCTCTATCAGCTTAACAGCCTCATCGAGGGTCACCGTCATTGGGTCGCAGCCCTTTGGCAGCGAGACATACTTCTTTTTGTGCAGCACGTATGGACCGAAACGTCCCGTGCCTATGGTCACTGGCTGGTTCTCGTATGTTCCCACTACGCGTGGCAGCTTGAACAGGTCCATTGCCTCCTCAAGAGTGATGCTCTCCAGGCTCATCTCTGCTGGAAGTTGTGCGAACTGTGGTTTCTCCGTGTCGTCGGCACTGCCTATCTGCACCACAGGACCGAAGCGGCCGATCTTCACATACACGGGCTTGCCTGTCTTGGGGTCCTTGCCCAACTCACGCTCGCCCACCTTGTGTTCGGCGCGTATGTTCATTGTCTTCTCCACCTCAGGCTCGAAGTCCTTGTAGAAGTCCTTCATCATTTCGGTCCACTGTTCCGTGCCTTCGGCAATCTCGTCGAACTTCTGCTCCACCTTGGCAGTGAAGTTGTAGTCCATGATTCCTGGGAAATACTGCATCAGGAAGTCGTTCACCACTATTCCGATGTCAGTAGGCAAGAGCTTGCCCTTGTCGCTTCCCACCAGCTCCGATCGTACGCTCTGGCTTATCTGCTTTCCCCTCAGCGTGTCAACGGTGTATGTGCGCTCATCGCCTTTCTTGTCGCCCTTGTGGACATACTCACGCTGCTGTATGGTGCTTATCGTAGGGGCGTATGTTGAAGGACGGCCAATGCCGAGCTCCTCCAGCTTGTGTACGAGGCTTGCCTCGTTGTATCTCATTGGACACTGTGTGAAGCGCTGCACGGCTGACACCTCGCGGCGTGCCAGTGCCATGCCTTCCTCCAGTGGTGGCAATAGGCGCATGCTATCGTCGTCGCGCTGCTCCTCGTCGTCGGTCGATTCGTGATAGACCTTTATGAAGCCGTCGAACTTTATCACCTCGCCGCCAGTGACAAACTGCTCCTGGCATCCGCTGATGCTGATGTTCACCGTTGTCTTCTCAATCTCGGCGTCAGCCATCTGGCTTGCCGCCGTGCGTTTCCATATCAGCTCATAGAGACGCTTCTCCTGTACGCTGCCGTCGATGGTTGGTTTCGACATGTCGGTGGGGCGTATTGCCTCGTGGGCTTCCTGCGCTCCCTTCGACTGTGTGTGGTATTGTCTTGTCTTGCTGTATTCCTCACCCCATGTCTTCACTATTTCCTCCTTGCTTGCCGTCAGACAGAGCGACGAGAGGTTCACCGAGTCGGTACGCATGTAGGTGATGAGTCCGTTCTCGTAGAGATGCTGTGCCACCATCATGGTCTGCGACACCGTGAATCCCAGCTTTCTTGCCGCCTCTTGCTGCAGTGTGGAGGTAGTGAATGGAGGTGCCGGTGAGCGGCGCAGTGGTTTTTTGCTTATCGACTCCACCGAGAATGTTGCCTGCTCGCAACGCTTCAGGAACTCCATCACCTCATCGTGGGTCTTGAAGCGTGTGGGAACCTCTGCCTTCACCTCCGACTGTGAACCGTCGTCGTTGGTGATTGCGAATGTGCCATAAACGCGGTAGAAATCCTCGCTCTTGAACGATTTTATCTCACGCTCTCGCTCCACAATGAGCCTTACTGCCACGCTCTGCACGCGTCCGGCAGAGAGCGATGGCTTCACCTTGCGCCACAGCACTGGTGATAGCTTGAAGCCTACCAGGCGGTCGAGCACGCGTCGTGCCTGCTGAGCGTTGACGAGGTTCATGTCGAGATGTCGTGGATTCTTTATTGCCTCAAGGATTGCGGGTTTAGTTATCTCATGGAACACAATTCTATTGGTCTTCTTCTCATCCAGGCCAAGTACTTCGCAAAGGTGCCATGATATGGCTTCTCCCTCGCGGTCCTCATCGGAAGCGAGCCACACTTTCTCAGCGCTCTTTGCATTGCTCCTCAGTTCCTTCACCACCTTTTCCTTTTCCGATGGTATTTCGTAGTCGGGTTTCAACGAGTCAATATCAATGCTCAGTTCTTTCTTCTTCAAGTCGCGGATGTGACCATAGCTGGACATCACCTTGAAGTCTTCTCCAAGAAACTTTTCAATGGTCTTCGCTTTGGCAGGAGACTCTACAATTACAAGATTTTTCTGCATATTCGATTCTTATCTTTTATTTCGGCTTGCAAAAGTAAGAAAAAAGTTTTCTAACACCTTATATATAATGTGTTATTTTTGGTTTTTTAAGAAATCAGCTTGGTGTAAAGCCTGTCTTATGGAGCGCAGACCGAACTGTTCGGGGTGGATTTCGTCAAAAGGAAGCCAAAAACAGTCGGCGGCATCGTCAGAGGCAATAGCCGTCGCGCTGCCGTCCACCTTGCACAGGAAAATCATGTCGAGCGTGTGGATGTCGATGCCAGAGTAGCGATAGATATTGGGCACGCTGAAGAGGTATTTCATCTCCCTCACGTCGAGTCCTGTCTCTTCCCGCACCTCGCGCCTCATGCCTTCCTCGGCTGTCTCGTCCATATCCACGAAGCCTCCTGGCAGGTCGAGTGTTCCCTTTGCGGGTTCCTTGCCGCGTCTAACCACGAGAAGTTCGTTTTTCTCGTTCACTATGAAGGCTGCGGTGGCGGAGCTGGGATTTGCATAATACACAAATCCGCAGTTATCACACCGTTTGCTCTTCTCGTTGTTTGTCTCAAAGTGCTTGCTGCCGCATATCGGGCAGTAGCCAAATTTTTCTAATGGATGCATAGTGGTAATTTATTAGGGGTGAGAGGTGAGGGGTGAGAGGAGAGAGGAGAGAGGAGTGAGAATACTGCACTGCGCAGCTTTTCTGGGGGTGTGGCTGTATCGACCGCACCTTGTCTCAAATCTCGGCTCAAGCTATTCTCTCACCACTCACCACTCACCTCTCACCACTCACCTCTCATTTCTATTCCCAATTGTCAGTACGGAACGGAACAAGCGGAAGTCCGCCTTGATTGCCCAAATTTCCTATCTCAAAATTCTTGAAGCAGTAGCGGACGGCTACTGGAGCCTTCACCTCAGGAGAGCTTACGCAGATGGTCTCGCTGCGTGGGTCGTTGCCAGGAGCCCAGAACTTCACAGCCGTAGCCTTATGGAATTTCTTGTCGGCACCAGCTATCTCAAATCCCTCAATGTCCTCCCAGCGGCTGTAGCCGTCGGCAAGGTTGTCGAAGCTCAGGTATGCGGCACCATCCTGGATTATCATGCTCTTATACACTGGCGACTCACATATAACGGTCTTGAAGCCGTAGGTCTTGTTCAGTGCGAGATAAGCTAAACGCTCGCCCACCTGCTGCTTTTGTGCGGGATGTATCTGTCCCTTCTCGTATGGAAAGACAAGGTCGTTGGTGCATACCATGCCTGAGTTTGGAATCACCTTCGTTGCCTCATACTGCTGCTCGCGCAGCTTCGCGCCCGATGTTCCCTCCACGCCGTCACCATAGACGTAAGGGGCTATCTGTACGAAATAGAAAGGAATCTCACCCTCCTTGAAGTCGCGGCGCCACTGCTCGACGAGCAGTTTCAGTCGCTCAGTATATTGTCCCTTGGGGTCGCCCACGTTGGAGCAGCCCTGATAGTAGAGAATTCCCTTCACTGTGTAGTTCAGAATAGGATGCACCGTGGCATTGCCCCAAAGCAGCGGATAGTGGAAGTCCCATTGGAAGTGGTCCTTCATAGTAGCCGAGTCAAGGTCTTCCTTGGTATATTTCTTCAGGTTGTCCTCGTCGAGCCAGCTTTCCACGCGCGAGCCACCTTTATTGGCTTCTATAATACCTACGGGCACGTTCAAAGCCTTACGCACCGTCTTGGCGAAGAAATATCCCGTGGCACTGAACTCCGACACTGTCTGCGGACTGCTCTTGCGCCACGATGTCTCAGCATCGTCAAGTGGCTTGGTGCTCATGCGGCTTGGTATCTTTGCCGAGCGCACACCACAGGCGGCATTAAGCACCTCCTTGTTGTAGTCAACAACGGGACACTGGCCGAATCCCTTCACTGGCATCTCCATGTTGCTCTGTCCCGCACACACCCAAACCTCGCCGGCAAGTACGTCCTTTATGGTCGTCTTCTCACCGTCGTCGAAGGTTATCTCCAATGGAGTGAACGATGCTGCCGGCGACTTCACGCTGACGAGCCATTTCCCGTCCTTGCCCGTAGTGGCAGTAGCTGTCTCGGCAGACCATGATGTTGTCACCGTCACCTTGCGCCCTGGCTTGTCCCAGCCCCACAGGCGCACGTCGCTGCTATGTTGGATTACCATACCGTCGCTGACCAGATGTGGCAGCTTCACCTTAGCCTCGCCACTCATGCAGAGTGCCGCCGAAGCCATAATAATTAGAAATCGCTTAGTCATAATATCTATTTTTTGGTTTTTTGGGTGCAATATTACAAAAAAATATTTATCTTTGCAAGAAAATTTGATATAAATCGTAATTGATGAAACTAAAAACTGTATTTTCCGTCGTTTTCCTTCTCGCGGCAGCCACTGTTTCCGCGCAGAAGAACAAAGAGATTGTCTTATGGCCCAACGGTGCGCCCACCAGCAATGGCGTAGCCACCGACACTGCCAAAGTTTATGTCAGCCTGCCAAATGCCAAGCGTGCTACGGGACGTTGCATCGTCATTTGTCCCGGTGGTGGATACTCCCATCTCGCCATGAATCACGAGGGACACGATTGGGCTCCGTTCTTCAACCAGATGGGTATTGCCACGGTTGTGCTCAAGTACCGTATGCCCCATGGAGTACATGAGGTGCCACTTGAGGATGCCGAGGAGGCAATGCGCCTTGTGCGCCGGAATGCCAAGGCATGGAACATCGACCCAGAGCAGGTGGGCATCATGGGCTCATCGGCTGGTGGGCATCTTGCCTCCACCCTTGCCACCCACTCACGTGGCGACGCTGCCGCCAATTTCCAGATTCTTTTCTATCCGGTCATAACAATGGACCCAAGTTTCACCCACATGGGCTCCCACGACAACTTGCTTGGCAAGGGCTCGAAAAAGAAGTTGGAGCGTGAGTACAGCAACGACCAGCAGGTCACCCGTGTCACGCCCCGTGCCTTCATTGCCCTTAGCGACGACGACCATGCCGTACTTCCCGCCAATGGAGCAAACTATTATCTCGAATGTTATCGCCACGATGTTCCCGCCTCGCTCCACATCTATCCCTCAGGAGGTCATGGCTGGGGCATCCGCACCAGTTTCGCCTTCCATCTTGAGATGATGCAGGAGCTGCGGACCTGGCTGCGGAGCTTTTAGAGATCCATTACTCTCACTTCGTATATATGTGGCGTGACGGCTTTTTTGCCTCGCGCCACTTTTATCGTAATCCGTTCAGCCTTTGCCTTGTCTTGGGGCAATGTCAGCTCTATAGGCGATTGGCTGTCAGGGGCTATCGTGCCTATCTCCACGTCGTCAACCAGTATGCGTGCGTCTCTATTGGCATCTTGACGGAAACTGATGCGCACCTTTGTGGCTTTGCCGCCGGTCTTCATCGTGTAGCTGAACCACGAGCGGGTGTCGCGCCAGTGTGTGCCCTCGTCATCGCCCATGTCCGATGCCTCCATCTTCACAAAGTGGTCGCTCTCGGGCTGCTGCTCGCCGCATATCACCTTGTCGGCAGTGCGGCTCTCCAATGCCAGTGCCTCTCGCTCGCTGCGCTCCTGCTGCTCACGCTTCACAGTCCATTGCTCCTCAGTCATCAGTGGCCAATAAACCATATAGCGCGACTCATGTATGCGGTAGAATGGCTCCAGTGTCATTTCCTCGTAGTTGTCGGGACGCACACCGCTGAGCTTGAATGTCAGTTTGCCGTCGGTCTTCTGTAGGTGGCTCAGTAGGGTCTCTTTGTCGCCCACAACCACTGGCATGTTCTGTAGTGGCAGACGTGGACCGTTGGCAATGTGTCCGCCGCGGCTGTCGTCGGCAAACATTCCGTCTTGCTGTTGTGTGCCCATCCGTGCCGCCAACACTATCGGTCCATAGAGGAACGAGTAGTTGTCCGACTTGTCAGGCAGTCCAATGGCTCTCAGTTGCATCGGAAGGTTGACGTGCAGTCGCTCTCCGCTCGTCCACGCGCGTTCCACTATAATATAACCATTTGCGGTCTTGAAGTCACATCCCTTGCCGTCAATCTCACATCTCACCACTTTGGCATCAGTCCACTCCGGCAGTCTCACCATCAGCGCAAAGCGTTTCTTGCCACCCCGTGGGTTCACCACAATCGTTGTTCCTTCTTCCTCTGGGAATGTTGTCTGCTGCTCAATCTCCACGTTGCCCCATTTCAGCGTCGATGGTATGAAGAGGTTCACGTAAAGAGCCTTGTCGCCGTAGTGTCCGTAAATCATCTCCCCATAGCGGGCGTGGTTCTCAAGTCCAGAACCCACGCAACACCAGAAGCTCGTCTGTGGCTGTGAATACACGCGGTAGTGTCCTGAGCGCATCGGTGTGAAATAAACGAAGCCGCCCTGCACAGGATCTTGCGTGGAGAGTATGTGGTTGTAGAGTGCGCGCTCGTAATAGTCCATGAAGCTTGCCTCGCCCGTTGTCTCATATAGCATTTTTGTCAGTCGCAGCATGTTGTAGGTGTTGCACGTCTCAGGTCCCTGCTCGCTTGTCAGCATGCTCTCGAAGTTGTCGGCAGGATGGAAGTGCTCGCGCACGCTGTTTCCGCCAATCGTTATAGAGCGGTTTCTCACCACAGTCTCCCAGAAGTAGCGTGCCGCGTCGCTCCAGTCGTTGTTTCCCTCAAGGTCAGCGATGCGCTTGAAGCCTATCACCTTCGGTATCTGCGTGTTGGCGTGCATTCCCGTCAGTCGGTCCTCTTTTCTCAGCAGTGGGTCGAGCACCATCTTGTGGCTGAAACGGTGTGCCAGTTGCAGATAGCGTTTGTCGCCCGTTATGGCAGCAACGTCGGCAAATGTCTCGTTCAGTCCTCCGTGCTCGCTGCGCAGCATGTCCTGCATCTGCTCGTCGGTGAGGCTGCTTGTCAGCCTTTCCATCCAGTCGGTCAGCTTCACCAGCATCTCCCGTGCCTCCTCGCGTCCTGCCACGAGATATGCGTCGCGCAGTCCCGCATATATTTTATGTATGTTGTATAGTGGTACCCATCGGTCGTTAAGTCCGAAAGCGGCAGCCCTTATGTCTCCCTTGGCAATCTCGTCCCATGCCTTGCGTCCGTCGGGCACACCGCATAGGTAGCCGTCGCCGGCAGTGTCCTGGCAGCGTTTCAGCTCCACAATCATATAGTCGAGCCGTCTGCCAATCTCCTCGTTGCCTGTGGCAGCCCACATAAGCGACAGAGCCGAGAGGTAGTGTCCGCCTATGTGCCCGTCCAGTCCCGTGTTCTCCCAGTTTGTGTAGTTCTCGGCCTTCGGTGTCAGTCCCGCCCCCTTGAGATAGGGAGCCAGCAAGCGGTCAGGGTCGAGGGCAAGCAGATAGCGTATGTCCATGTCCTCGGCATGCTTGAAAGGACTTGCCGTGAGCCTTACGTCGCTCACCTTGAAATTCTCCACTACAGTCTTCGTCCCAGCTGTTGCCGTTCCGCAAGCCAACAGTGCAGTAAGTGTCAAGCCTACTAAAGTTCTTCTAATTCTCATTGATTCTTCAGTTTATTAATTAGTAATACGGTCTGTTTATATCTATGCTGACAAAGTTACATAATTTATTCTTATCTGCAACTCAAAAATCAGCCTTTTACCGTTTTTTAACTCTATCCCTGTTCCAAACACCGTTTTTTATGCGTACTTTTGTACGCACATTTTTTAAATTACGACAATGGTAAAGCACATTATTCTTTGGACTCTGAATCCAGATTTGACAGCCGACGAGAAGGCTGAGGTAAAGAAAGGCATCAAGGAAGGTCTTGAGGCTCTCCTTGGCAAAGTGCCAGGATTGGTAAGCATAAAAGTGAATGTTGATGGACGTCTCGACTCATCCAACTGCGACGTGATGCTCGACTCCACCCTTGAAAGCCCCGAGGCTCTGAAAGCCTACGCCACGCATCCCGCCCATGTTGCAGTGGCTGACGGCAAGGTACGTCCCTACACCGTTCAGCGCGTCTGCCTCGACTTTGAAGTTTAAATCTCCGTGGGCTTGATCCCGAACTGCTTTTGGAAACATTTGGAGAAGTAGGAGGGATTGCTGAAGCCTACGGCATAGCAGACCTCGCTGACTTTGTGGTTTCCCTCGCGCAGCAGTTGTGCCGCCTTTTTTAGGCGCACGGTCTGTATCATCTCGTTTGGAGTCATGTCTGCCAGTGTCTTTATTTTGGAGAAGAGGCTGGAGCGGCTGATGCAGAGCTTGTCGGCAAGGAAATTGATGGAGAGGTCGGGATTGGCGAAGTTTGCCTCTATTATATCCTGCATCTTCAGTAGCAGTTCCTTGTCGATGGGCGATTGGGCTATCTCGGTGATTGGTTCGAGCGGTGTGGACGAATAGCGCTGTCGGAGCATCTGTCGTAGCGACATGATGTTGCGGAAGCAGGCGTCGAGATACTTCATGGAGAAAGGTTTCTCGATGTAGGCATCCACGCCCACGTTCATTCCCTCTGCCTTTGAGTCGATGTCGGTCTTGGCGGTGAGCATGATGAATGGTATGTGGCTTGTGTCGCTGTTTGCCCTGACGTGACGGCAGAACTCCGTTCCGTCCATTCGTGGCATCATCCAGTCGCAGATGATGAGCGATATGTCGTTTTTCTGTAACTTGTCGAGTGCCTCGATGCCGTCGTGTGCCGTAATGACCTTATAGTTTTGCGCGATGTTTGACTCAAGATATTGCAACATGTCGTCGTTGTCATCGACGAGGAGGATTGTATCTTGAGGAGTGAGGGATTTTTGGGAAGGTAGAGGTAAGAGGGTAGAAGGTAGAGAAAAGTCTGAACCTTGATTTGAGGCGATTTGGTAATCTCTACCCTCTACCTTCTCACCTCTACCTTCTATACTCATTTCCTGTCTCACTGGCAACGTGACTATGAATGTTGAGCCATGACCGGGCTGTGACTTCACTTCCACTGTGCCTTGGTGCTTATTGACGATGTTCTTCACAATGCTGAGACCTATGCCAGTGCCTGGCTTATTGTCGGCGGCTTGATAGAAATCTTCAAAGATGCGTTCGAGGTCGGTCTTGTTGATGCCAACGCCGTTATCCTCCACCTCTATGATAAAGTGATTCTCGTCGGGAGCAACTAAACACGAGAGGCGTACGTAGTCGCGGGTGTATTTTCGGGCGTTGGTGAGAAGGTTGCTTATCACCTTTGTCACTGCCTCGCAATCCAATATTGCCGTGAAGTGGCTCTCGGGATATTCCGTCACGAACTTCACGCCATTTTGCGTAAACGTTGGCTCGAAGCGTTCGCTGACGGCACGGATCATTGCGCTGACGTTCTGTACTTTAAAGTTCATGACATAAGTTTGTTTCTCCACCTTACGGAAATCGAGCAACTGGTTTACGAGGTCGAGCAGCCTGTGTGCGTTGCGGTCGATTATGTTGAGGTTGTTGCGTTCTGAGGGCGAGAGTGTCGCCTTTGTCTTCATAAGGTTTTCGAGTGGACCTATGATTAGCGAGACGGGAGTACGTATCTCGTGTGCCACCATGGTGAAGAACTGTATTTTGGAGTTTCTCATCTCTGTCTCCTTCTCCTCGTTGAGTTTCCTCATTTTCAGTTCCTGACGCTTTCTTTCTCGGCTAACCGATTTGTAAATGACGAGGAAGAAGAGAGCGAAGAGCAGCAGAGTGTAGAGAATCTTTGCCGGTACACTCCAATAGAAAGGTGGATGAATGACAATGCGCAGCACGGTCTCTTCCTTGCTCCACGAACCATCGTTGTTTGTGCCCTTCACCCGGAACTTGTATTCTCCTGGCGAGAGGTTGGTGTAGGTTACGCGTGTTTGGTTTTCTATATAGTTCCATGCCTTGTCGAAGCCTTCAAGCTGGTAGGCATAGCAGTTTTTCTGAGGCACGCAATAGCTTAGGGATGCGAACGAGATGCTGAACATCTTGTCGAGGTAGGAAAGGTTGACGACATCAACATAGTCAAGAGACCTCGCAAGTCGTTCGTCGCCAACGTGAATGGGCTTGTTCATCACTTCGAGACCTGTAATCGCCGTGCGTGGCACCACTGTATTCTTCTTTATCTGGTAGGGATAGAAGGTGTTGAAGCCGTTCACCGTTCCTACATATACCTGTCCGTCGGAAGCCAGAATAGCGGCATTGGAGAGGAACTGGTTGCTGTTCAATCCGTCGTTGGTGTTGAAAATGGTTGGTTGTTCGCCTTCCACATATTTGATTAGTCCTCTATAGGTAGTTATCCATAGCACGCCTTCGTCCTCCACAATGCCTTCCACGAAGGTTTGTTCGCCGATGTCAACGATTTCGAAGATGTCCTTGGCGTTATTGTATCTTAACAATCCATTGTTGGTTGCCACCCAGATGTTGTTGTCCTTGTCGATGTGAATGCAGTTGACGATGTTGTCGGGCAGCTCGGGTGATGCATAGTTTCTCCATTTCCCCGATTTGGTGTCAAACCGGAAGATGCCTTTCCCCTGTGTTGAGAACCACAGGTGTCCATTCTTGTCCTCGTCGATATCGACGATAATATCGCCTATGAACTTTATGCGTTTGAAGTTGTCGGTTTTTGGCTGATAGAGTGTTATTCCGTCAACGGTGGTCACCCAAATGTTGGCGTGGCTGTCCTTGAAGATGGCGTAGCTGCTGTTGTCATAGAGTGAGTTTTCGTCCCCTTTGATCGTGAGATAGTTACGTTGTTTCCCCGTGTTGATGTCCAAGACATAGACTCCGCCTGTATAGGTTCCTATCCATAGGTTGTTGCCGTCGATGCAGAGGGCATGGATGTTATTGTCGTCGAGGTTCCCGCTTCCTATTGCGAAGTGCTCAAAGATACCTGTCGAGGGGTTGAATTTGTTGAGTCCGCCGTCGTCGCTGGCTATCCAGATGTTGTGGTTGTTGTCCTCGCAGAATCGTCCTATGACGTTTCCGTGGACGGAGTTTTTCAGTCGGGAGTGTCTGTAGCTCTTGAATCGTCCCGCCGATGGCGACACGTAGTTCAGTCCGGAATAGAAGGTGCCCACCCAGATGCCTCCCTCGTTGTCGATGAACACTGGATAGACAAAGGCTCCCGATATGGAGTAGGGGTTAAGCTCGTCTTTTGCGTAGGTGTGGCTAAAGTTGGAGTTGGTATCGGTGAGGATGAGTCCGTTGTCGCAGCCAAGAAGTAGCACCCCAGGCTTGTACTCGGTGATGGAGTGGATGTGGATGGCATGGTTGGCATCGCCCGCCTGCAGGCGCCGTGAGAGACTGCGTCCCTCACGGTCGAAACTTATAAGTCCGTCTGTCCATGTGCCGAGCCACAGTTGTCCGTCATACGTTTCGGTCATGGCGATGCCGCTTGGTGCCTTCTGTTTGTCGATGAGGAAAGGCTCGAAGCATTTTTTCGAGCGGTTGAAGAGCCATAGGCCGTTGTCCTGCCATGAGGTGACTGCCCACACCTGGTTCTTGCTATCGACATAGACCTGACCTATTCTCCCCTCGTTCCATGAGGAGTAGCGCTTAAGGGTGTTGTTTGACATCTGATAGCGGTAAACGCCTTGTCCCAAGGTAGCGAACCACACGTCGCCATCCTTGTCGGAGGCTATGGACATAACCTGCGACTTTATGGTGGTGCCGTCGTCGGCCTTGATGTCGAAAGGCGTCATCTCCTCGGTGGATGGTTTAAGCACATAGGCACCATTGAAGGTGCCTATGAATATGCTGTCGCCCATTTCGAGCAACGCGGTTACGGGTTCTGAGATACTGCTCCTACCAATGTTGAATTGTCGCATGCTGATGCCATCAAACCGGTTGAGGCCTGCGTCTGCTCCAATCCAAATATAGCCTTTCCTGTCCTGCATGACCGCCCTAACGGCGTTTGACCATAGTCCGTCGTAGGCGGAGTAGTGGCGGAATAGGAAGTCATAGTTGTTGGCAAAAGCCAACGACAAGTGTATGAGCGTTGCTATCAGTAGGGCAGTCCTTTTCATTTTTTCTATCTATTTTATTTACTGTTCCATTGCCTTTCGCAGCTTATCTACGGCAGTGTTTATCATATCGTGCGTTCCGCTTCCGTCGGTGACGTATTTCATCACCATGTTGCCATACTCGATAGCCTCCTGCAGTTCCTTGCTTGTGTTGGCATCGGGAGTTCCTGCACGACGCAGCAGTCCTGACAGTGGTCGGAGGTCCTCCATCTCGGCAAGGTTGCTTGGGCGCATGGTGTTTATTGCCTTGTTGAGCATGGCGGCGGCACCGTTGATTTTCTTCTGCGTCATGGCAGCCTCACTCTCATCCACCATCTTGGCGTTGTCGAGAGCCTGCATCAGTCGCCAATAGCCATGTGGAGCCCAGTTGTCCTGCTCTGCCTTACGCTCTTCCGCAGTCTTTATGAGTGCTTTCAGCTCGCTCTTATCAATATCCACCTCAACGTTGGCACTTGGCTGTGGTGCATCGGTATGGTTGATGCGGTAGTAGTGTGTGGAGTGTGCCGTGCGGTAGTAGTCGGGCTGGAAGGTCTGTCCTGCCACAGTGAGCGTGTAGAGGTTGCCGTTGCAGCCGGCTGTCCCGCCTTCCACGTTGTTCACCACAATGTTGTCGAGACGTGAGTCGATGTTCAGTGTGGCGTCGCTCCAGGTGATGGCGTCGGTGCCGGTCATTGCGAGCGGTCCATACATGAGAGTGCCCACCCAAGCGTCGTCAAGCTGTGTGCCATCGAGGCTTGCTACCTCGCCCGAGAGTTTGTCGGCACCATAGCAGATGTGCTTGGAGAAAGGCATGCTGACCTCAATCCTGTCGCCCTTCTTCCAGCTTCTCTTGTCGAGTGTGACATAGGAGCTTGGTGCGAAGTTGCCCTTCACCTGCTTTCCGTTCACCTTGATGGCGAAGCCCTGTGTTGCCCAGTAAGGCACGCGCAGCTTGATGGTGAAATCCGCCTTGCCGTCGGCTATTGTTATTGTAGATTTCTGAGCCGGCCAGAGGCAGTCTTGCTTCACGGTGATGCCCTTCTCGCGCCAGTTGAGTGTTGTAGGCATATAGAGTGCCACCCAAAGGGTGTTGTCGGAGGCAAAATAGGCAGCCTCCTGATATTTGGTGTGGTTCTCCGACCCTGTTCCTCCACAGCATGTCGATTGTGGTGTCTCGTTGCCGAAAGGCTTAGTAGCGTTGAGTCCTACGGCATACTGGTAGCATGTCTGGTATTTCTCGCAGTTGAGCGAGCCGATGATCTGGTTGTAGAGTGTACGCTCGTAGTAGTCCATGAAGCGTGCGTCGTCGGGGTTGTAGCAGTTCAGGTCGCGCGTCAGCTTCAACAGGTTGTAGGCGCAGCAAGTCTCGTTGATGTCGGGATTGGCAAGTGCCTCACCCTCCTGCATACCGTTTGTAGCCATGCTGAGCACCTGTGCGTAAGGCTGGCGGAACATCTCTCCGTTGCCCACTCCGCCCGTGGCATACATATAACGGCCCTGAACCATTGTCCAGAAGTTGAGTGCGAGGTTGTAGTAGTAGGGATTGGCATTGCCCTTGTAGCTTTGCAGCGCACCAATTATCATAGGAATGTGCTGATTGGCGTGGCGTGTGCGAATGTCGTCAATGTTTCTTGACAGTGGATTGAAGAACTTAGGCGCGTCGAAGCAATTTGCTGCCTCGATGAGCTTTGCCTTCTCGTCACTATCGCTGACCATGGCGGAGAGTCGGGCGAGCGACTCGCTGATGCCTCCCACCTCGCCGGCAATATACATGTCCCACATCTCGTAACGGTTGCCAGGGCGTGAGCGGCGCTCTGCCTGTGTGCCGTCGGCATTGACAAAGGTGCGGTAGTGCATGCGGTTCCACACCCAGAGTCCCATGTCCTTGGCAATGAGCAGTGCCTTGTCGGCTATTTCCTTGTCGTCGAAATATGTGGCGATGTCGATGAGTCCTGCCAGCTGCTTGTGTACGCTATAATAAGGAGCCCACACCCAGTCGCTGTTGTTGTAGGCTCGGTACATCTCTATCAGTGCGCAGTGCTGAGCGGGAATGGCGTTGATGTAGCCATAGCCATATTTCTCAGGGTGCTTCTTGTATTCGTTGAATGAGTCCCATGTTCCCTTCATCTCCTTCAACTCCGCCTCGGGAGCGAAGTCGCGTGCCTCCCAGTAGCGGTTGAGTTTCTTGTCGAAGACGAAGGTTTTCTCCTGACACTGGCGCAGCTCGTTCACCATGCGTGTGATGTTCTTGCGTAGTATAGCCTTCTGCTGAGGGTCGGTGGTGACGGCGTAAGCCTGTGCTATTGCCGACATGTAGTGTCCAGAGCCGTGTCCCTTGAGCTTGCAGTCGGGAGCGTCCCAACCGTCGGAGAGCGTGTATCCCTCGGTGGGAAGCCCGTAGGTGTCGCGATAGTTGTAGAGCTGCTGTGTCACGTCCCAGCTGCAAATCTCACGCAGCGCCTCGTCGCGGTTGTGGGTGAGGCGGTTGTCGCCATCGACCGTAACCTCGGTAAGGGGGAATGTGTGCGCCGTGGTTTGCTTAGGTGTGTCGTAGGCATCGCCTACGACATTCACCTGTGCCTTGATGGGGAATCCGTTCTCCGTTGTCTCGTCACCTATTATATATCCAGTAACATTATATTGGCTGCCCACTGGAGTCTGCTTGGCGTCAGCCTCCTTCCGCTCCACATCCACTGCGGAGTTGGTCCAGCGCACTTGTCGGAACTCCGACATTCCGTCGGAATATGTCACCCAAGCCCAATAGGGCAGTCTTGGTGCAGTGCCCACTGGGCAATTCACCACGATAGGGCTTACCTCCTTTACAGTGCGTGGCGTAGAGAAAGAAGCCACGACTTCGGTTTTCTTCTGATCCGTTACTGTCGGATTTGCCGATGCTGGCGAGGAAGCCAATAAGGAGCACACTGAGGCTCCGATGATGAACGTGAACTGCTTTGAATTCATATTGATTATCTGAAAGTTGAGTTATGATTCTATTCGTGTTTTCTATTTCACACTCCACTCAAAAAGTCCGGCAGAGTTGTCGGCTGGCAAGTCAACCTCCATCTTCACAGCAGTGGTTTTCACTGGGTTGAAGTTCACCGTGCAGGCAGAACCCTTGGTGGTCGGGTACTTGTCGGCATCCGCAACAGGCTGCCATTCGCCGTTGGAGTTCTTGTAGTAGATGCGCCATGCCTTTGGCACGCGGCAACCACCCCAAGGACTATCGTCATACCAATATACTGTTGACGACTGCACTGTTGATGCCTCTGGGAACTCGTAGGCAATCCATTCCGTCACGTTCTGCTTTGGCCACCAGTGGTAGTAAGGCATAGAGCGGTCGGTGCCGTCCTTCGGCACGAGGCGGTCGTTGATTGCAGAGAGCGATGCTGCTGGTGTGGAGGCTGTGACCTTGCTCTGTGAGGCAAGTGTTGCCGGTTTCTCTGGGCGTGAGGAGCTGAGGTCTTGCGACAGCCATACGCGCATCTTGCCGCTGCCACGATGGCACCAAGCGTAGTAAGGAATGAGACTCAGCTTCACGTCCTTTGTGTTCAGGCGTCCCTGCTTGTCGAAGCTAAGGAGCTGTGCGTCGGTCTTAATCACCTTTATATAATAGTCTGCTTCTTTTGCATGCTTGGCGTGCAGTGTGCCGTCCTCTACGGTCATCTTTGGGCTTTGGTTAACCAGTGCGCCCATGATGTCGAAGTTGTTGTCAGGCCACTCGGCACAATAAACGATAGGGCCACGCTCGATGGCAACATATCCACGGTCTGCCTCCACGTTGTTGTTGGCGCGTACTGTGCGTGGATCCATGTCGAAGTGAACCCTTACCACGTCGCCCTTCTTCCATTTGCGGTCGATTGTGAAGTAGCCATCGTCAGTAAGCTTGCCGTCAACAGCGTTGCCGTTCACTGTGATGTTGTATTGTGGGCGCACGTTGTCGGTGAACTCATACAGGTTGCTTGGCACCACCTCGTTGCGTACCCAACCAGGAATACGCACCTTCATTGCCCATTGTCCGGCCTTGCTGCCATTCACCTTAATGGCAATGTCGCCGTTCCATGGATATTCTGTTGACTGTTCTATTGTTACTTTCTTGCCTTTGACATCAAGTGTTGATGTATTGCTCATAAAGAGGTTGACATACACGTTGTTGTCTTTCACTGCATAGACGTAGCCTGGCAGCGATGGGATGAATCGGGCAATGTTTGATGGACAGCATGCGCAACCGAACCAAGGCTGACGCTGGTGCTGACCCATCGACTCAAGTGGGTTTGGATAGAAGAAACCGCCACCGTCGAGCGATACGCCCGAGATGAGACCGTTGTAGAGCGAGCGCTCAAGCACGTCGTAGTATTTTGACTCGCCGTGGAGGAGGAACAGACGGTAGTTTACATATACGTTGCCGATGGCGGCGCAGGTCTCGCAGTAAGCCGACATGTTTGGCAACTCATAGTTTGCACCGAAAGCCTCGCCATTGTTTGTGGCCCCTATACCACCTGTGATGTACAGCTTCTTCTCAACAATGTTGTTCCAGATGTTGTCGATGGCGTTGATGTACGACTTGTCGCCTGTAAGCGCAGCCACGTCAGCCATACCGGCATACATGTAGGCGGCACGCACTGCATGACCCACAGCCTCGTCCTGCTCAACCACGGGCTTGTGGCTCTGGCTGTATTCCGTCTTGATGGTGGTCTTTCCGCGATAGTCGAGGAAGAACTTTGCCTGGTCGAGGTATCTCTTCTCGCCTGTAAGCACATAGAGCTTGCAGAGAGCCATCTCGGCAATCTGATGTCCTGGAACAACGCATACCTGACCAGGATTGGTGCCAATCTCACGACAAACGCAGTCGGCATAACGGCAGGCTATGTCGAGGAACTTCTTCGAACCTGTGGCCTGGAAATGTGCTACGGCGCCCTCCACCATGTGTCCGAGGTTGTAGAACTCGTGGCTGAGGTCCTCTACCTTCGACCAACGTGTGTCGCCAGCCCATTCATGTGGATGCTTGGGGTTCATGGTGCGCGAAGTGTAGAGATAGCCATCCTTTTCCTGAGCCTTCGCAACGATGTTCAGTACACTGTCGATGTATTGCACCAGTTTCTTGTCAGGATAGGTCTGGAGCGAGTAGCTTGCGCCTTCGATAGTCTTATAGACATCGGTATCGTCAAACGAGTAGCCCTTCACCTCGTAGCTGTCGCTTGGGTTGGCAGCTTTCTCGAAGTTGGTGTAGCGACCAGTCTCCTCACATTTGCTGAAAGCGAGTGGGATGGTAACGTCGCGGCTTGCCTTGAGTCTCTGTCCCCAGAACGAGTCGGTCACTTTCACTTTAGTAAAAGGTACGGGCGTGATAGGGTAGCCATGGCTTCCCTTTGTCTGTGCGCCGGCGCCGAGACATACGGCAACGGCGAGTGCAAGTAATGCAGTTCGTTTCATTGTCTTTTATGTTTTTAGTTTGATGTTTCTGTTTGCAAAGATACATCTTTTTTATATAAAAACATAAAAAAATCGTCCGTAAGAATACAAAAATAGTACTGAAATCAAGCAAATTAGCTACATTTGGACTATTTTTGTATATTTCGAGACTATTTTGCCATATCGTTTCAGCAAATTTTATTTATTTTGCACCACAATTTCACAATCGATTAACAACTGTCAGTGTCCTTTGACGAAGGACTAAGCAATTTTTATAAAAAAGTCAATGGTAAGGAGACTGGACTTCAGGAATAGCTGATGTGGACGTTGCGATGCCCGATGCCACCCATAATAATATAATAAGGTGGTGTTGGCTCGCTCCCCACTGAGAAACTTAAAAAAAATGACAAGAATAAAATAACAATAATAAATTAACTAAAAACAAAGTTGAGATGAAAGTATCGCAAGAGCAACTGAACTTTAGACATGGCAGAGCCATGGTCAAAGGCGCGACGTGCCTGCTGCTTCTTACAGCCGGCTGCGTCATTTCTCCTGTGCACGCTGCTCAGGAAAGCTTAGGCATCACATCGACTACATCCATTCAGCAGGCAGGTGCCGTGAAGAAGGGTGTCGTGAAGGACGTGAACGGTGAGCCAATCATCGGAGCAAGCGTAGTGGAAAAAGGCAATCCACAGAACGGAACAGTCACCGACATGGACGGAAACTACACGCTGAAGCTGAAGAACCCTAAGGCTACGCTTGTCGTTTCCTACATCGGCTTCATCACCCAGGAGACAAAGGGTGGCGAGATGACGCTGGTGGAAGACCTCAAGTCGCTCAACGAGGTTGTGGTAATCGGTTATGGCACACAGCGCAAGGGCGACGTGACTTCTGCCATCACAAGCGTGAAGGCAGAGGACTTCGCACAAGGTAACATACGCGACGCTGGCGACCTCATCAAGGGTAAGGTGGCTGGTCTTACCATTGCCAACGGTAGTGGTGACCCTAACGCCACATCACAGATTCGTCTGCGTGGTATAGTATCGCTCGAAGGCGGCAACGCTCCTCTCGTGCTCGTTGACGGTATTGAGAGTAGCCTTAACACCGTGGCTCCTGAGAACATCGAGTCAATCGATGTACTGAAGGACGCATCAGCCGCCGCCATCTATGGTACCCGTGGTGCATCGGGTGTGATCATCATCACCACAAAGAGCGGCAAGCGCGACCAGGGCGCAACGGCAAGCTACAGCGGCTATCTCTCATTGTCGAACTTCACAAAGAGCCTCGACATGATGGACGGTGCCGACATACGCGCAGGAAAGAACACACAGACCGACCGCGGCTACGACACCGACTGGATTGATGCCGTGACACGCACTGCCCTCACCCACAACCACAATTTCAACATCTCTGGCGGAAGCAAGACGACGACCTACGCTGCCGACTTCACCTACCGCAAGCAGGAAGGTGCCATCATCGAGACCTACAGCGAAGACCTCGACTTCAACAGCACCGTTTCGCACTGGATGCTGAACGACATGCTGAAGGTGTCGTTCAACATAGTGAAGAAGTGGCATAAGGAAGGTCCTATGAACGCTGCTTCGGAGATGGTTTATCGCCAGGCTCTCATGCGCAACCCGACAGAGCCAATCTACGACGAGAACGGCGACTACTATGAGAACTTCGGCGTGAACTACTACTACAACCCGGTAGGCATGATGAAGGAGACAAAGGGACAGGTGAAGCTCGACCAGACCCGACTGACAGGCAACGTAACCTTTGAGCCTATCAAGGGCTGGCAGACAAACCTCATGCTCTCCACCGACCGCTGGACGAAACACGGACAGT
Organism: uncultured Prevotella sp.; assembly: GCA_945833995.1. Taxonomy (GTDB): domain Bacteria; phylum Bacteroidota; class Bacteroidia; order Bacteroidales; family Bacteroidaceae; genus Prevotella. The sequence goes on along the minus strand of CAMAGM010000022.1, from coordinate 6,695 downwards.
ACTATCAGACATCAAAGCACTATGCACAGAAGATAAACTACCACACAGGCTACGCTTCACAGAGGCTCGACAAGGGTCAGAGCGACAACCTCGAAATCACATCGCGCTACAAGCACCAGTGGGGCGAGCACCGCTTTGAGGGTATGGTTGGCTACAGCTACCAGTACAACATGTACGACGGCTTCAGCGCCAACAACACCAACTTCATGAGCGACTTCTTCGAGTACAACAACCTCGGCATTGGTGAGTATCTCAAGGATGGTAAGGCTGGCATGGGCAGCTACAAGAACGACGACAAGCTCATCGGATTCTTCGGCCGTGTAAGCTATGGCTACGCCGACAAGTACAACGTGCTGTTGAGCATCCGCCGCGAGGGTTCGTCAAAGTTCGGTGACAACAACAAGTGGGGTTCGTTCCCATCGGCATCACTCGGATGGACCATCAGCAACGAGGAGTTCATGAAGGCCACACGCAGCTGGCTGAGCAACTTGAAGCTCCGCGCAGGCTTCGGCGTTACGGGTGTCATCCCAAACTCATCATATCTCTCACTCACCAAGTGGGAACTCGGTTCACCTTACTTCTACGAGAACGGCAAGTGGAACCAGGGCTTGAAGGTAGGCTCCAACCCTAACCCCGACCTCAAGTGGGAGAAGTCAACCGAAATCAACGTCGGACTCGACTGGTCGGTACTTGACGACCGTCTGAGCGGTACCATCGACTACTATAACAAAAAGACCGTCGATATGCTTTGGTGGTACACCGTGCCAAGTCCACCAAACCTCTACACCTCTACACTTGCCAACGTGGGCGAGATGCGCAACACCGGTATTGAGGTTGCCGTAACGGCTGTTCCTGTAAGGACAAAGGACTTCGAGTGGAAGACCACCGTGACAGCATCGCACAACTCAAACAAGCTGCTCAGCCTCTCCAACGACCTCTACGAGAGCAACAGCTACTACGACGAAGGCTACCTCGGCGAGCCTATCTCTCTGCCGACACAGCGCCTTGAGCCAGGCCGCTCGGTGGGCAACTTCTACGGAATGAAGGCTACCGGCGTTTCAGAGAACGGTTTCTGGATGATTGAGAACAAGGAGACGGGCGAGTCGGAGGAATTCACCGACAACATGCTCACCGACGACAAGTACCACCAGTATCTCGGCAACGCACTGCCAAAGGTAGTGATGGGTTGGGGACACCAGTTCACCTATAAGGACTTCGACCTCTCGTTCCAGCTCACTGGTCAGTTCGGCTTCAAGATACTGAACGAGGCAAAGGCTTACTACGAGAACAACGCCGTGGCATACAACCGCATGAAGAGTGCCGCAGAGGCACCATTCGGCGATGGTCATGTACTCTCAGTGGCACAGAAGCAGACCTTCACAAGCTATCATCTTGAGAACGGCGACTTCGTGAAGCTCTCCAACTTCACCCTCGGCTACAATGTTCCGCTGAAGGAGAACAAGTTCGTGAAGAGACTGCGTGCTTACGTCTCTGGCGAGAACCTCTTCTGCATCACTGGCTACGATGGACTCGACCCAGAGCTCACCAACGGCGACCGCACACAGTTCGGTATCGACCGTCGTGACAAGTACCCATCGTCGCGTACATTCACATTCGGACTCAATGTAACATTCTAAAACAAGAACGACAATGAAAACGATATATAACAAGATAACAGCATCCTTCATAGCTGCCGTTTCCGCTCTAAGCCTGACAGGATGTACTGACCTCAGCGAGGAGACATACAGCGTGCTCACCTCTGAGAAACACGAATTTACGGAAACAGAACTGAAGGCTACCTTCGCGCCGGTATATAGCTCGCTGCGCGACGTTTATTGGGGATGGTTCGGCATGTCAGACACCAACGACATGAGCTCCGACGTTTGGGGCGTTCCATCACGCATCGGTATCGGTTGGGGCGACCTCTACGTCTCAATGCACAAGCATGAGTTCAACTCCGACCTCGACTTCTTCGAGGTATGCTGGAACAACAACTATGCCGGAGTGAACGCCTGCAACAAGATTCTTGCCTACGAGCAGGTGCAGAACAACGTGGAGACCAACGCACAGATTCGTGCCTACCGCGCCCTTTACTACTATAACCTGTTCGACCTCTTCCGCAACATTCCTCTCGACACCGAGTTTGCCCACGAGGACGGTTGGCTGCCAGAGCAGTCGAAGCCTGAGGCCACATTCGCATGGATTGAGAAGGAGCTGCTCGAAGTGGCCGACAACTGCGGCGAGAGCGTGGAGTTCGGTAAGCTGAACAAATACACAGCCTACATGATTCTCGCCAAGCTCTACCTCAACCACGACGCTTGGTTCCCAAATGCAAAGGACAGCAAGTACTATCAGAAGTGTATCGACGTGCTCGACATCATCATCAACTCTGGTCGCTACTCGCTTGCCGCCAACTATAAGGACAACTTCAAGGAGGACATCTCCTCTTCGCCTGAAATCATCTTCGGTATTCCATTTGAGAACAAGTATGCCGGTGGCAACTACATGGCAAACCTCTGGATGCACAACGCCGGACGCGCCACATGGAACTTCTCAGGTTGGGCCACTGGTGGTGGCATCGTGTTCCCACAGTTCCTCGACATCTACGAGGAGGGCGACTCACGCTACACCGACACATGGCTCGGCGGTCCACAGTACGACATCAACGGACAGCCCATCTATCTCGACGGCGAACAGCTGAACTACACCAAGGAGCTGCACAGCATCGACAACCCCGGCTGCTACCCAATGGAGAGCTACCGTCTGCAGAAGTTTGAGATTCTCAGCGGCGACTTCGGAACAAGCTACGACGACGTTGCTTACTATCGCTATGCCGACGTGCTGCTGATGAAGGCAGAGTGCCTGCTCCGTCTTGGCGGCTACAACGGCGAGACAGAGGAAGACGCAGCAAGACTCGTTTCTCAGGTTCGTGCCCGCGCCTTCAAGTCTGACCCAAGCCGTGCAAAGGTTACGGCAGCGCAGCTCAAGGCTGGCAGCAAGTACAAGTATGGTCACCGTGAGAATCAGGGTAAGCTTGGCGGCGAGGACAAGTGGATCATCACTGAGGAAGGTGGCGACGACATCGAATTCGGAGGTCTGCTCGACGAGCTTGGTCGTGAGTTCGTTTGCGAGAACCACCGTCGCGGCGACATCATCCGCTTCAACATCAAGGGCAGCAACAACATGAACGTCTATTGCGGCAAGTCGTGGTTCTGCAAGGACGCAGAAGCCGACCGCCACAGCGACATCTTCCCAATACCAAGAACTGCCCTCAACGGCAACAGCAAGCTGAAGCAGAACGACGGTTATGGTACAAATTAATAAATGTGAACAATAATAATAAGGAATACAATTATGAAAAAATATATCTATATGGCTATGGCTTGCATCACCTTGGGTCTCGCATCGTGCAGCAGCGACCCGGAGGACGCAGTGAGCAAGCACGTCTATGGACCAGACGAGAATCCATATCTGAGAGCCGACGAGACGGCGACAATAGCAACTGAACTTGAGTTCAGAGTTGGACACATCGCTCCAAAGACTATCTATCTGAAAGACCATGCAGAAACCATTCAGAAGAAGTTAGGCATGACCGTTGACGACATGCTTACCGGTCTCGACAACGGCAAAGTGGTGTTCTACAATATCAACACCAACAAGCGTGCATGGGACAAGACAGCACCAAACAATGGTACAGGTTGGAGCTACAACGACAAGGGTATGATTGCAACTGACAATGCGGTTGCAAGTGTCGTACTTGACAAGACACAAAAATGTCTAACCATTGACGCTCCCAAAGACACACCTGCAGGAGTGAGTATGACGGTCAACATTGGTTTCGCAATAGACAATGGAGCTGATTATGACAAATATGTTCGTTTCTCGCTTGCCATCTCTGTAGGAGACCCAGGTCTTTACATCACGTCTGTGAATATTCCTGCCGGAGATTACCAGTCAGCACCTGTTGATTTCAACAAGTGTACTGAACAAATAGAGAAGTGTCTCAATATGACTGTCAGCGAATTTGCCTCCGAGGTTAAGAGCCCTGACAATGATATAGCAATGTATGTCATCGGTGCAGATGGCAAATGGCAAACTGAAGCAAACTATACTGCTAATGGTATCGGATATTGGTGTAATGCCAATGACGAGGTTGTTAATTGGGGCGATGGTTGTCTCTATTACATAGAAACTGCTGAGGATGGCTACTCTGTGAACATCGGTAGATATCCTAATGTCGATTCAGGAACTTCAAAGCGCATAAGATTCGTTTATGCCAAGAAGAGCGACCCTTCACAGTTCGTAGAGTTCCTCGTAGATGCAACATTCCAATAAGTTGACGACATGAAATCAATAAAGACAACATTCCTCGCACTTGCGGCTTGTTTTGCCTTTGCCGCTTGTAGCGACGACGACAACATCATAGTAGGCGACATTACGTCGGCCGAAAGCGAGACGACCAAGACCATAGCATGGGACGAGGTAGAGGCAACAATAGAGTTTACGGCAAACACCACATGGGAGGCAACTGCCTCCGACGTGGCAAGCCGTGCCGGCGGCTCGCAGGTGAGCTGGCTGAAGCTCACGGTGCCAAGCGGCGAGGCAGGCACAGTGCGCATGCCTGTACTCTTCGAGAAGAACGACAACGAGCACTACCGCGATGCTACCATCACCATTCGCTGCGGCGAGAAGATGGTAAAGGTGAACATTCATCAGGAGGCCAACCCCGACGCAGTCCACATCATGGACAAGACGCAGATTCCCAACTACGACAAGTACTACTGCCCACAGGCATGGAACCCCAACTTCGAGAAGGGACCTGACAACATGCTGCGCGACGACGCCACATGGTCGTGGTGGAGAATGAAGCAGTCGGAGCACTTCTTCGTGTTCTGGGAGCCAGGATTCGGCAGCGACCCCAACTCGACCGACGTTCCCGCCGCACTGCGCGTTGACATCGACGACCTGCTGGCCAAGGCCGAGCAGTTCTACAAGACCAACGTCGAGACACTGAAGATGTGTACCGTGGGCAAAGGCAAGTCGCAGTTGGACAAGTATAAGATGCAAATCTATCTGCTCTATCAGAACGAGTGGCTCGCCACAGGCTCAGGCTACGACAACGTGATAGGTGCCCTCTGGGTAAATCCTTCTACCTGCAAGCCTGTAGGCTCTACAATAGCCCACGAGATTGGACACTCGTTCCAGTTCCAGGCCGGTGCCGACCGCGCCTTGGCTGAAGGCCATGACGGCAGCGGACTCATTCCTTTCGGCTTCCGCTACGGCTTCGGCAACAACGGTGAGGGCGGCTGTGCATATTGGGAGCAGTGCGCACAGTGGCAGGCTTTCCAGGACTATCCTGAGGAGTGCTTCACACAGGGCTGGCACATCGACGTGTGGATGGCCAACCACCATCGCCACTACGACCATGAGTTCATGCGCTACGCAAGCTACTGGCTGCCTTACTACCTGACCGAGAAGTTCGGCATCGAGGCCTACGGACGCATCTGGCAGGAGTCGAACTATCCTGAGGACCCAATCGAGGCTGCCGCACGCCTCTTCTACGGCGGCGACATGGAGAAGTTCTACGACGACTACTACGACTACACCGCACGCTGCGTCAACTACGACTTCAAGGCAGTCCACCAGTATGTGAACACCAACGAGAAGGCTACACGCTGGTCAACACAGCTCCTGCCAAAGGACGGCGGATTCCAGCCAACCTACAGCAGCTGTCCTGGAACAACAGGCTTCAACGTGATAGAACTGACAGTTCCAGCCGCTGGAACAAACGTGAAGGCCGACCTCAAGGCCGTAGCACCTGGCAGCAGCCTCGTGAGCGGCGACCCGGGCACAATAGTCAATGCCGACGGTGCTTCAGTAGGCACAACCGACAAATACAACGACGTGGGCAACAAGACATCGATGTTCCGCTTCGGCTTCGTGGCCATTGCCGGCGACAAGGCAGTATATGGCAACATGACCCGCGGCAAGGAGGCAATAGCTGAGATGCAGGTTCCCGCCGGAACGACAAAGCTCTATCTCGTGGTAACAGCCACACCTACCGACTACAAGCGTCAGGGATGGGACGAGAGCGAGGCCAACGACGCTCAGTGGCCTTACAACGTGAAGTTTGAGGGCACTGGTGCCAAGGGCTTCATAGAGATTCCTGCCGGCGACCCCGAGGACGTAGAGATTAGCCACGACTTCAACATCGACGCTGCCGACGAGAACTATGCTCAGGGCGACCTCGACCTGTCGGCTTCGGGCGACATCGAGAAGATAGCCAAGGCGTTCAAGATTCAGCCTGCCGAGATTGTTGCCGCCATCATTCCACGTGGCGACCTCGACATTGAGCCAGCAGAGGGCAAGATAGCCTTCGGTCTGCTCAATCCCGACGGCAAGGTAAGCTATGCCTACTCTGCCAACGGCATAGGATTCTGGGTGGCTGCCGATGGTTCAGCATCGGCATGGGGCGACTCTCCAATCTACTTCGAGTATGACGGGCAGTACACCATCAGCTATGGTCACAAGCCTGGCACTCCAGAGGCAGGAAAGACCTATACCATGAAGCCATGCCTCGTCTATACCAAGGGCGGCAAGCAATACAAGGCTACAATAACATTGAATATGAAGTATTAGGTTACTCAACTTTCGGAAGTGATGGAAGTTAAAGGAGTTAAAGGAGTTAAAGACGA
>CAMAGM010000021.1 GCA_945833995.1 uncultured Prevotella sp. | reverse complement strand
TTTAATCTTTAAGACGCAGTCTTTTAAATTCTTTAAGACGTAGTCTTTTAAGGCAAAGCCTTTTAATGAAAATTTTAAATTTCTTTTTTCCTATGAGTACAGTAAACAAAAAAGAAACTTGGAAGCTGATTATTCAGCTCATCGTGTCTATTGCAACGGCGATAGCCACTACGCTCGGAGTTACGAGCTGCATGATGTGATGATTTCAAATTAAAAATTGAGAATTGAACGTTGAAGATTGAAGATTGAACGTTGAAGATTGAACGTTGAAGATTGAAGATTGAAGATTGGATTGCTGCGCTTGGTTTTCAGGCGCGGCAATTCTATTTTACCAAGCAGCTCTCTTAGCGGTTAACTCGTGCGCTTGTCAACTATGTGAACCGTACTGGAGGAAATTATTTTTTATTTTTTCCCAAAATTATTTTGTTTGTTCGGGATTATTTCCTACTTTTGCAGCCGAAACAAATTTATAATTTAAAAACTCTAAAAACTAAAAGGAAATATGTCAACGTTAAGTGTGTTGATTGTGGCAGTATTCTGCCTTGGCTATTTCATGATAGCCATTGAGAGTGTGACGAAAATCAACAAGGCAGCAATAGCCTTGCTGATGTTTGTAGTGTGTTGGACTTTGTTCATGGTTGACCCCTCGCAATATATTCCTGGAGCCATCGGTGCAAAGAAGGCATTGGCAGTGTCGGAGGTGATTGAGCACCATTTGGGCAGTACGGCGACGACGCTGTTCTTCCTGATGGGTGCCATGACGATTGTGGAGCTGGTTGACCAGAACGGCGGTTTCAACTTCGTGCGCGACACGCTGAAGACAAGGACGAAGAAGAAATTGCTGTGGCGCATCGCGTTCATGACCTTCATACTGTCTGCCATCCTCGACAACCTTACCACGAGCATAGTGATGATAATGATATTGCGAAAGCTGGTGGAGAATCCGAAGGAGAGGCTCATCTATGCCGCTCTGGTCGTGATTGCCGCCAATTCGGGCGGTGCCTTCTCGCCAATAGGCGACGTGACGACAATCATGCTGTGGAACAAGGGATTGCTCACCGCTGTGGGTGTGATAACAGAGATATTCATTCCCTCGCTCGTCTCGATGCTCATTCCTGCCTACATTCTCTCACGCAGCCTCGACGGAAAGCTGGAGGTGAAGGACTACTCGCGGAACGAGCGCGTGGACAACGTGCTGACCGAGCAGCAGCGCAAGACGGTGTTCTTCCTTGGTGTGGGAGGACTAATCTTCGTGCCTGTGTTCAAGACACTTACCCATCTCCCGCCGTTTGTGGGCATATTGCTCGTGCTTGGCGTGCTGTGGACGGTGACGGAGGTGTTCTACTACAACCTTGCCGGCGAGGAGGAGACGGGCGGCATGCAGAAGCGTGTGACGAACATGCTCTCGCGCATAGACATGGGCACCATACTTTTCTTCCTCGGCATACTGATGGCTGTGGCTTGCCTTGAGACGATAGGCGCGCTGACGCTGCTTGGCGACGGACTGAACAACGTGTTCAACGGCAACCACTATCTCGTGACCGGCATCATCGGCGTGCTGTCGAGCATTGTGGATAACGTTCCGCTGGTGGCTGGCTGTATGGGCATGTATCCTGTGGCAGAGGTTGGCGACATGGCTGTTGACGGAATCTTCTGGCAGCTGCTTGCCTATTGTGCCGGCGTGGGTGGCTCGATGCTCATCATCGGCAGTGCCGCCGGTGTGGTGGTGATGGGTCTTGAGAAGATAACCTTCGGCTGGTATATGAGGAAAATCTCATGGATTGTGCTTGTGGGCTATCTTGCCGGTATGCTCGTCTATTGGGTGGAGAGAATGCTCTTCTTCTAACAAAAACTCATAAAAAAACGAAAAAAGAAGCATAAAAGTTGAAAACAGGTCGCTTGTTACATATATTATTAGTAACTTTGTGCGATTTTTGATGAACAAAACAATAAGTTTTAAAATTTTAGATGAACGTAATTACGAAAACAATTTCGTTGGCTGATGGAAGAACCATCACCATCGAGACCGGAAAAGTGGCAAAACAGTGCGACGGTTCTTGTGTGCTCCGCATGGGCAACACCGTTCTTTTGGCCACCGTTTGTGCCGCAAAGGATGCAGTTCCCGGTACAGACTTTATGCCTCTGCAAGTAGATTACAGAGAGCAGTATGCAGCAGCCGGTCGTTTCCCTGGTGGATTCACCAAGCGTGAGGGCAAGGCAAGTGACAATGAGATTCTCACATCGCGCCTTGTTGACCGTGTGCTCCGTCCTCTTTTCCCCTCAAACTACCATGCTGAGGTGTATGTAAATGTGATGCTCCTGTCAGCCGACGGTGTCGATCAGCCCGATGCTCTTGCTGGTTTTGCTGCCTCGACAGCCCTGGCTTGTTCAGATATTCCTTTCGAGTGCCCAATCAGTGAGGTGCGTGTGGCACGCATCAACGGAGAGTATGTCATCAACCCAACCTTCGACCAGATGAAGGAGGCTGACATGGACATCATGGTGGGCGCATCTGCCGAGAACATCATGATGGTGGAGGGCGAGATGAAGGAAGTGAGCGAGCAGGACATGATCGGAGCGCTGAAGGCAGCCATGGTTGCCATAAAGCCAATGTGCGAGCTGCAGACAGAGCTCTCGAAGGAGCTTGGCAAGGACGTGAAGCGCGAGTACGACCACGAAATCAACGACGAGGACCTGCGCAAGCAAATCAACGACGAGCTCTACCAGCCTGTGTATGACATCACGAAGCAGGCTCTCGACAAGCACGCACGTCAGGACGCGTTTGACAAGATTATCGAAGACTTCAAGGCAAAATATGCCGAGGCACATGCCGACCTCAGCGAGGACGAGCTTGAGGAGAAGGCTGCTGAGGCAGACCGCTACTACCACGACGTGATGCGCGACGCCATGCGCCGTTGCATTCTCGACGAGGGCATTCGCCTGGATGGACGAAAGACCGACGAGATACGTCCTATATGGTGCGAGGTAAGCCCACTGCCAATGCCTCACGGAAGCTCTATCTTCACCCGTGGCGAGACACAGTCGCTCACGACCTGTACGCTCGGTACGAAGCTTGACGAGAAGATGGTTGACGACGTGCTCGACAAGAGCTACATGCGCTTCCTGCTGCACTACAACTTCCCACCATTCTGTACCGGTGAGGCAAAGGCACAGCGTGGCGTAGGCAGACGCGAGATTGGCCACGGACACTTGGCATGGCGCGCCCTGAAGGGACAGATTCCTGCCAACTATCCATACACCGTGCGCCTCGTAAGCCAGATCCTGGAGTCTAACGGCTCGTCGTCGATGGCTACGGTTTGCGCCGGCACATTGGCACTCATGGACGCTGGCGTGCCAATGGCAAAGCCTGTAAGCGGTATAGCCATGGGTCTTATCAAGAACCCAGGCGAGGACAAGTATGCCGTGCTGAGCGACATCCTTGGCGACGAGGACCACTTGGGCGACATGGACTTCAAGACCACTGGTACGAAGGACGGCTTGACAGCCACACAGATGGACATCAAGTGCGACGGACTGAGCTTCGAGATACTTGAGAAGGCACTGATGCAGGCAAAGGCTGGCCGTGAGCACATCCTCGGCAAGCTCGTTGAGACAATAGCCGAGCCACGCCCAGAGCTGAAGCCACAGGTTCCACGCATCGTACAGATTGAGATTCCCAAGGAGTTCATCGGTGCCGTTATCGGTCCTGGTGGAAAGATTATCCAGCAGATGCAGGAGGACACTGGCGCCACGATCACCATCGACGAGGTTGACGGTGTTGGCAAGGTGCAGGTTAGCGGTCCCAACAAGGAGAGCATCGACGGAGCCTTGGCAAAGATCCGTGCCATCGTTGCCATACCAGAGGTTGGCGAGGTGTATGAGGGAACTGTACGCAGCATCATGCCTTACGGCTGCTTCGTAGAGATTCTGCCAGGCAAGGACGGATTGCTCCACATAAGCGAGATTGACTGGAAGCGCCTTGAGACAGTTGAGGAAGCTGGCATCAAGGAAGGCGACAAGATACAGGTGAAGCTGCTTGAGATTGACCCGAAGACCGGCAAGTACAAGCTGTCGCACCGTGTGCTCATCGAGAAGCCTGCCGACTATCAGGAGCGTCCTGAGCGCCGTCCACGCGGCGAGCGTCCAGAGCGTCGCCCGAGAGGTGAGCGTCCAGAGCGTCGCCCACGCCCAGAGCGTCGTCCACGTCACGAGGAAGGTGGCATACAGGAGAACCACGAGCCCCGCGACTTCAACGACTCGCTGGATAAGATGGATTTTTAGTTTTTGAATGAGGAGTGAGGAGAGAGGAGTGAGGAGAGAGAATAGCTAAGGCCTGACATCTATGCAGCTCAGTAATCTCACTCCTCACTCCTCTCTCCTCACTCCTCTTTTTAATTAATATGACCGACGACAATTTCGACATACGCGAAGAACAGCATTTCAGTCCTGCAGAGAAAGACTTTGAGAATGCCTTGCGTCCACTGAACTTCAGCGATTTCAGCGGACAGAGCAAGGTAGTGGAGAATCTTGAGGTTTTCGTTGAGGCTGCAAAATATCGTGGCGAGCCACTCGACCACACGCTACTGCATGGTCCTCCGGGACTTGGAAAGACCACGCTGAGCAACATTATTGCCAACGAGCTTGGCGTAGGATTCAAGATTACCAGCGGTCCTGTTCTCGACAAGCCAGGCGACCTTGCCGGCATACTTACATCACTTGAGAGAAACGATGTGCTCTTCATCGACGAGATACACCGTCTCTCGCCCGTTGTCGAGGAATATCTCTATTCGGCTATGGAGGACTACCGCATCGACATAATGATAGACAAGGGTCCTTCGGCGCGCTCGATTCAGATAGACCTCAATCCATTCACCCTTGTTGGCGCAACTACCCGCAGCGGACTCCTAACGGCTCCCTTGCGTGCCCGATTCGGCATCAACCTACACTTGGAGTACTACGACCCCGACACGCTCGCACGCATTCTCCGAAGGTCGGCAAGCATACTGAAAGTGCCAATCGACAGCGAGGCGGCTATGGAGATTGCCCGACGCAGCCGTGGTACGCCACGTATCGCCAACGCACTCTTGCGTAGGGTGCGCGACTTTGCGCAGGTGAGAGGCACAGGACGCATCGACACCGAGATAACCAAGGTGGCGCTCACTGCGCTCAACATCGACCGCTATGGTCTTGACGAGACCGACAACAAGATTCTGCTCACCATCATCGACAAATTCAAGGGCGGACCTGTTGGTGTCACCACCATCGCCACCGCCATTGGCGAGGACGCAGGCACCGTGGAGGAGGTTTATGAGCCATATCTCATCATGGAGGGCTTCATCAAGCGTACGCCACGAGGCAGGATGGTGACCGAGCTTGCCTACAAGCACTTCGGCAGAAACATCTATACACAAGACTTGGCGTTGGAGTTCAAGGATTGATTTCAGTTGACAAGTAAACGAGTTGACAAGTGAACAAGTTGACAAGTTGTTTGCAAATGAACAAGCTGGCATCGTCCTTTGTGACTGCCTAACCCCATCCGCTTGTAGGCGGAATCTCGACAGCTTTACATCTGGATTTTGAATTAGAACACAACTCGTCAACTAAAAAAATAGATATGACAGGAATATTCACAGGCAGTTTCGACCCTTTTACCATAGGGCATGACGACATAGTACGTCGGGCATTGCCGCTATTCGACAAGATAGTGATAGGCATTGGAGTGAACGAGCGGAAGAAATATATGTTCACTGCCGATGATAGAATGGCTCAGATAAGCCGTTTGTATGCCGCAGAGCCGAAGATAGAGGTGAGGACCTACAACGACCTCACCATCGACTTCGCACGCCGTGAGAACGCCTCATACATCATAAAGGGCGTGCGCTCGGTAAAGGATTTCGAGTATGAGCGTGAGCAGGCTGACATCAACCGTCAGCTGGGCGGCATAGAGACACTGCTGCTTTACTCCGACCCACGCTACTCGGCAGTATCGTCGAGCCTTGTGCGTGAGCTGATGCATTTCGGTAGGGACGTAAGAGATTTTTTACCAACGTAGAAAATAATTTAAGTTTCGCATGTGGGGAAGTTAAAGAAGTTAAGGAAGTTAAAGGAGTTAAAGACGTATGTTTTTCCCCTGAAAACTTCCCAAATGGACGAAAAGACTATTGTCTTTAACTCCCTTAACTCCTTTGAACTCCTTTAACTCCTTAAAAGAATATAATTATGATAACATACAACTGCGACGGCATAAGGATGCCAAAGATAAGGAAACGTGAGATTTCTGCCTGGATAAAGGCAGTGGCTGCCTCCTATGGGCGAAAAGTCGGTGAGGTGGGGTATATGTTCGTCAACGACGAGAAAATCCTTGAGACGAACCGGGAATACCTCGGACACGACTACTATACCGACATCATCACATTCGACTATGACGAAGCAGACCGCATCAATGGCGACCTTGTGATCAGCCTTGATACGGTCCGTACTAATGCCGAGAAGTTTGGCAAGGATTATGATGAGGAGCTTCACCGTGTCATTATTCATGGTATTTTGCACCTCTGCGGCATCAACGACAAAGGTCCTGGCGAGCGCGAGATAATGGAGGCTGCCGAGGATAAGGCGTTGGCTATGCTGACACGTTGATTCCTGGCTTTACTGCCAGGAACCAATCGTTTTTCGATTATGCCCCTGTGTTGACAACAGGTTGAGCAGAGTCGTCGCCACAGAGCACAACCATCAGGTTGCTGACCATCGCGGCTTTCTTCTCGTCGTCCAAAGTTACCACCTTTTCTGCAGAGAGCTTGTCGAGAGCCATCTTCACCATCGACACAGCTCCCTCCACAATCTTCTCGCGTGCCGTGATAATGGCGCTTGCCTGTTGGCGGCGTAGCATCACGGCGGCAATCTCAGGAGCGTAGGCAAGATAGTTTATCCTTGCCTCAACAACCTCTATTCCTGCCATCGAGAGGCGCTCGTCGAGCTTTTCCTCAAGCTGCTGGTTTATCTCGCTGCCACCGTCGCGCAGCGTTATTGCCTTAGAGTCGTCGCTGTCGTCGTCGTAGGCATATTTTCCTGCCACCTCGCGCAGTGCGGCGTCGCTCTGAATCTTCACGAAATTCTCAAATGCCTTCATCACTCCCGCAACGTTGGCACCCACCACCTGACCGTTCTTAGCTGGGTCGCCGGCTATTGTCTGCGAGTCGATCTCGAACATTGCCTTGTAGGTGTCCTTCAGCTTCCACACGAGCATAAGGCCAATCATTACGGGATTTCCCGTCTTGTCGTTCACCTTTATTGGCTCTGCGTCGAGGTTGCGTGCACGGAGCGACAGCTTCTTCGATGTGAGGAATGGGTTTACCCAATAGTATCCCGTGCGTGTGAAGGTGCCCCTGTATTTTCCGAAGAACAGCAGCACCCTTGCCTCGTTGGGCTCAAGCATAAGGAATCCGCACCATACGAATATGCTTGCTATGAACACCGCTATTGCCACAACAACCAAGGCATACACTTCCTCTATGCCTGCCCAAATGGCGATTCCTATTGAACCGAATGTCATCAACAATGCCACGAAGAGCATCACAAAACCGTTTAATGTCACGCCACTGAAGGCGAATTCTTTCTTTTCTTCCATAATATGTCTCTTTTTTTTTAGATTCAACTATACTATAGACGCACATAATGCCGGGAACACTACACTTTGGCTCCGTTTTTTTTGTTTTTTACATCATCACTTCTATGGCAAGGATTTCCTCAATCCCTTTTCTCACTATCTCGCTGTCCTCGTTCATTATTGCGAAATACTCGCTCATGTCCCATAGGTCGCGTGCAACGAGAGCTTTCAGTTGCAGTCGCAGTCGTGGTATGGTCTTGTCCAGCTCCTCCTTGTCCTTCGGCTTTAGGTTCTGCTTCCCTGCCTCGGCTATCATTGCGTTCACCTCGTCCATAGGGAACTCAAAGTTCTGCTTGAAGTCCTCGAATGTGGTGTAGCGTTTCTTCAGTTCCTTACGGTGCTTGTCAACATACTTCAGGTTGGTGTTGATGATGAAGCTGCGTGCCGAGAGCTGTCGGTGCAGCGAGGTGTAGGCAAGAGTGTCGAGTGGCACGAAATGGTCGGGCATTATGCCGCCACCGCCATATACCGTGCGGTGCTTGCGCAAGGTGTAGCACTTCAGCGAGTCGGCAAAGTGTATGCTGTCGGCATTTGTCAGCTCGCCATGCTTCAGCCTGTTGTACACGTCCATAGCATAGTCTTCTGCCTTTCCCTTCTCGTAGGGCTTTTGTATGCAGCGTCCTGCCGGTGTGTAGTAGTGTGCTATGGTGAGACGTATCATCGAGCCATCGGGCAGGTCTATAGGTCGCTGTACGAGTCCCTTGCCGAAGGTGCGTCTGCCCACTACTGTGCCTCTGTCCTGGTCCTGTACGGCACCTGTGACAATCTCGGCTGCGGAGGCAGTGTATTCGTCAACGAGAATTACTATCTTCCCGTCTTGCAGAATGCCGTCGCCCTTTGCCTTATACTCCATTCTTGGCACTCGTCGTCCGTTGGTATATACTATGAGGTCGTTCTTCGGCAGTAGTTCGTTGGCAACGTCAACGGCAGCCTGCAGGTAGCCACCGCCATTGCTCTGAAGGTCGAGTACGAGGTCGCGCATTCCCTGTTCCTTTAGTTTTATCACGCTCTCTATAAACTCGTCGTGTGTCGTAGCTCCGAAGCTGCCTATGCGTATGTAGCCCACTGCTGGACGTATCATGTAGGTGGCGTCGATGGTGTTCACAGGAATCTTGTCGCGTGTCACCTTGAATGTCAGCACGTCGCCAATGCCTCGCCTAACCACGCCCAGTACGACCTTTGTTCCCTTTGGTCCGCGCAGTCGTCGCATTATCTCCTCCTTTGCCATCTTCACACCGGCTATTGCCGTGTCGTTTACCGATACTATTCGGTCGCCAGCCACTATGCCAACTTTCTCCGATGGTCCGCCAGTGACGGGCTGAATCACGAGCAGCGTGTCCTCAATCATGTTGAACTGCACGCCTATGCCCTCAAAGTTTCCTGCTAATGGCTCGTTGAGTGCCTTCACTTCCTTTGGTGTCGAGTAGGACGAGTGGGGGTCAAGTTTCTCCAACATTCCCCTTATTCCATCCTCAACAAGTTTCTTCTCATCCACGCTATCGACGTAGAGGCTCTTTATCGCCAGCTCCGCTATTTGCAGTTTGCGCAGCGGGCTCTCCTGGCTCATGTCTATCTGTATTTGTGCGGTGGCTGTGAGAGCCGAAACGACAGCCAGCGCAGCAATAAATATCTTTTTCAATTCTCTAATCTTTTAATTCTTAATTCTTAATTCTTAATTTTTAATTAAACATCCTCCTCCGCCCTGTCTTCCTCTATCACAAGGTTGTCGATGATGAAGTTTTGGCGTTCCATGGTGTTCTTTCCCATATAGTATTCGAGCAACTTCTGCACTTGGTCGGTCTTGTGCAGCGTCACCTGTTCGAGTCGCATGTCAGGACCGATAAAGTTTACGAACTCCTCTGGCGAAATCTCGCCGAGACCTTTGAATCGGGTTATCTCAGGGTCAGGGCCGAGTTGTTCTATTGCCTTCAGTCGTTCCTCGTCGCTGTAGCAGTAGTGGGTGACGAAGTCGCTTTTCTTCTTGTCCTTGTCCTTTGCCTGTGCCTCTGCCACGACAGCCTTGTTCTTTATCTTTGTCTTCTTGTTCCTAACGCGGAATAGCGGTGTCTGCAGCACATACACATGGCCCTTCTTTATCAATTCAGGGAAGAACTGCAGGAAGAAGGTTATTATCAGCAGACGTATGTGCATACCATCCACATCGGCATCCGTTGCCACAATCACCTTGTTGTAGCGCAGTGTGTCCAGTCCGTCCTCAATGTCGAGTGCAGCCTGCAGCAGGTTGAACTCCTCGTTCTCATAGACCACTTTTTTCGTAAGTCCAAACGAGTTGAGAGGCTTTCCGCGCAGCGAGAACACTGCCTGTGTGTTCACGTCGCGGCTCTTTGTAATGCTTCCGCTTGCCGAGTCGCCCTCTGTGATGAATATCGAGCTTTCCTCCTTTCGCTCGTTCTTGGCGTCGCTGAAGTGTATGCGGCAGTCGCGCAGCTTGCGGTTGTGCAGGTTGGCTTTCTTTGCCCTCTCGCGTGCCAGCTTCGTCACCCCTGCCATTGCCTTGCGTTCCTTCTCGCTTTCCTGTATCTTCTGCAGCATCACGTCGGCAACATCCTGGTTCTTGTGCAGGAAGTTGTCAACCTCAGTCTTTATGAAGTCGCCTACATATTTGTTTATGCTCACACCACCGTTTGGCACCATTGTCAGCGAGCCAAGTTTTATCTTTGTCTGGCTCTCAAACATTGGCTCCTCCACGTTTATGGCAATGGCAGCCACGAGTCCGTTGCGTATGTCGCCATACTCGAAGTTCTTGTTGAAGAATTCCTTTATGGTCTTTGCAATGTGCTCCTTGAATGCGCTTTGGTGCGTACCGCCCTGAGTGGTGTGCTGTCCGTTGACGAACGAGTGGTATTCCTCGCCATACTGGTTGGCATGGGTGAAAGCTATCTCTATGTCCTCGCCCTTGAGGTGGATAATTGGATAGAGTCCGTCGCCCGTCATCGTGTCGTTGAGCAGGTCTTTCAGTCCGTTGCGGCTGAGTATGCGACGTCCGTTGTACATGATGGCAAGCCCCGTGTTCAAATAGGTGTAGTTGCGGAGCATGGTCTCTATTATGTCGTCGTGGAACTGATAGTTCAGGAACAGTGTCGAGTCGGGTTCAAAGAATATGTATGTACCGTTCTCGTCTTCCGTTGGCTCAGTAGTGTCGGAGGTCATCACGCCTTTCTCGAATGTAGCCTTGCGCACTTGTCCGTCTCTGTATGAGCGCACCTCGAAATGTGAGCTTAGGGCATTCACCGCCTTCACGCCGACACCATTTAGTCCGACACTCTTCTTGAAAGCCTTGGAGTCGTATTTTCCTCCAGTGTTCAGCACACTCACCGCCTCGATCATCTTTCCTTGCGGAATGCCGCGGCCATAGTCTCTCACCGACACGCGCAACTGTTCGTCGAGCGTAATCTCTATGCGGTCGCCTGCGTGCATCTTAAACTCGTCAATGGAGTTGTCTATCACCTCCTTCAACAGCACGTATATGCCGTCTTCAGGAAGTTGTCCGTCGCCAAGTCGTCCGATATACATTCCCGGTCGTGTCCTGACGTGCTCCATGTCCGACAGGTGTCGTATGTTGTCGTCGGTGTATTCCACCGTCTCTTGTTGTTTCGATTGTAGTATTTCGTCGTCCATAATGATTATTTTTTAGGGGTGAGGGGTAGAAGGTAGAAGGTAGAGGGTAGAGGGTAGAGATTAGTTCTACCCGTGACTTTTGGCAGTTCGGTAATCTCTAATTTCTACCCTCTACCTTCTACCCTCTAAAAAGCTTCCAATTTCTTAATATAACATCTTCTTCTTTTGTGGTTTTCTGGTTTCAGCGGTCCCCATTGGCTCTGCACGTTCTCGTTGCTCTCCATTTCCACTTGGCTCTCTCCCCACTTGTAGCCATATTTCTGATACCAAGGTATGAGGTCGGCAAACATAAGGGCATTGGCACCTTTGGCGCGATATTCGGGCAGTATGCCCATCAGCAACAAGTCAACACCCTCGGTCTTCTGGTATTTCAGTGCCCTAAGCACATGCCACCAGCCGAAGGGGAATAGTCTGCCGTTGCGGCATTTCTGGAATGCCCTCGACAGCGACGGTATGGTTATTCCCACACCCACCACCTTATTTCCTGGCTCGTTCCAGTCCTCCACGAGGGTTATCAGGTTGAGGTCTGCCATAGGGAGATACATCTTCACGTAGTGGTCAATCTGTTTCTGCGACAGCTCCGAGTAGCCATAGAGGTCCTTGAACGTGTCGTTGATGATGCTGAACACCTTCTGTCCGTAGCCTTCCTTGAACACCTCGTGGCGTGTCAGCTTCTTCACGTGCAGGTTGTAGCGCTTCTCTATCATCTGCGCTATCTTGGTGTATTTCTCGGGCACTTCCTCCGGTACATACATCTTATACTCAACATAGTCGTTGTCCTTTTCCCAACCGCCCATCATCTCCATGTGCTGTGGGTAGTAGGGATAGTTGTATATCGTGGCTTGTGTGCCAAGCTGGTCGAAGCCCCAGGTCAACATGCCCTCGGGATCCATGTCGGTGAATCCTAATGGACCCACTATTTCTTTCATGCCTCGTTCATGTCCCCAGTCCTCCACGGCTTTAAGTAGGGCTTTGCTCACCTCTACGTCGTCGATGAAGTCAATCCATCCGAAGCGCACTCTCTCCTGCTGCCAGCGTTTGTTTGCCTTGTTGTTTATTATGGCAGCCACGCGTCCGACCACCTTACCGTCCTTGTAGGCAAGGAAATACTGTGCCTCGCAGAAGTCGAAGGCAGGGTTTTTGTCTTTCGACAGGGTTATTATTTCGTCACTATGCAGGTTTGGAACGTCATATTCGTTTCCCCTATACAAGTCATAGTGGAACTGAATGAACTTTTCCAATCCCTTCTTGTCGTTGACCTTTACAATTTTAATTTCTGACATAATTGTCTTTTGTTTGAGTCTTCTTGATAATGTTTTATTGCGTGCAAAGATAACGATAAAAGCTGTGATTACAAAATCATTGCCTTGTTTTTTTATTCTTTTACTACTTTTTTCTCCGTTTTCCTGCAAATATACAGTCGATGCTGGTTGTCAGCGTCGGTAGTGGCAAAGATGTAGGTTTCGCCACCGTCCTTCAATTTTAGGCGTTTCCGTAGTTCGGCTACAGATAGTGGGAAGTTGCGCACGGCAATGTTCGCACTTCTCACGTTGGCGAGTGCCGTCTTCAGCTCCCGCTTGTTCATGGTTGTCGTTGCCACAATGTTAAACGCTCGTCCTGGGAAGTCCTCCACCTCGTGGTCCGACAGGAACAAATGGCTGTTCCTCGCCACCTGACAAACGCCAAACCTCTCCTCAATCTCCTCGAAACATCCGATTTTCATAATAGAGGAGTTGGGGGAGTAGAGTATTTTAGAGGTAAGAGGTGAGGGGGGAGAAGGATTTTTTGGGAGGGTAGAGTTTTGGAGGGTAGAAGGTAGAGGGTAGAGGGTAGAGATATGTTCTGCATCATGATTTGCGGCAGCAGTGCAGTAATCTCTACCCTCTACCTTCTCCCCTCTACCCTCCAAAATCACCTCAAAGATTTTCTCTCTCACCTCTATATCTACTCCCACCACCTTCATTCCCACTGTTTCCTCAGCAGTCATTACGATAAGTAGCTCCTTACACTCGTTGTTTACTGACACTACATGCACCTCGCTGACGTTCTTTTCCCCAAGGTCGCTTACGGCTTTGCGCCAGTCGAGCATGGGAGAGAGTTTTAGGAGTATGCGGTCGGCTTTCCTCAGCAGTTTGTCGCGAAGGGCAATTACATTCGGTGTGCAGTCGCCGATGGCGAAGGTGCGGGCTCCCGAGGTATCACGGCGTGCAGGGTCGAGATAGACGACATCCATGTGAGGCATCGTCTCAAGGAATTCCTCAGCATCGCCACACACTACCTCTGCCTGACTTAAACCCAAGAGTTGGAAATTTTCACGGGCAATGTCGCAAAGATGCTCTTGGCGCTCCACATATATAGCCTTGTCGAAGTTGCGTGCCATAAAGGAGAAATCCACTCCGAAACCGCCTGTGAGGTCAACCATCATAGAGGTGGGAGGTGAGGGGTGAGATGTGAGGGGTGAGTGGTGAGAGTTGAGAGAGAGGTTTCGCTTATACAGTGCCGTCGCCTCGCTGGAGCATTGCTCCATCGAGATGTGTGGTGGATATACAATGCCTTCTGTGGCAGCCCATGTCGGCAGTTTCTGCCTTGCGGTCTGTCGTCCAGCTATTTGGTCGAGGGCAAACCTAAGGTCAACTCCCTCTGTCCCATGCGCTTTCAGTGCCAACGCCTTCACGTCCTCGTCAGCATGCCTTCTTATAAATTCCCTTGTCTCAGCGTTCATATCTTTTTTATTCTTGGAGGGTAGAGGGTAGAAGGTAGAGAAATGTTCTACACATTGTAATTAGGCAGTTCAGTAATCTCTACCTTCTACCCTCTACCTTCTACCCTCTACCTTCTACCCTCTACCCTCTCTCCTCATTATATCTTCCACGTCAATCCCATTCCTACCTCAAATGTCTTTGCATCTACGTTGTCGTGGAATTTGTAGTATGTGTGGCGATAGTAGTAGGTGCCAGAGAAGTTGAGGGCGGTTTTCTCGCCTAAGTTCACCACAAGCCTTGGGTTGAGCACAAGTAGCGAGGCGTTGCCTTTGTCGCCCTGTGCGTTTAGGTAGAGAGGGTCGATGGTGGAGAGGTCTTTACCCTCATAGCCCTTCCATGTGTATATGCGGTAGTAGTGTGCGTCGAGCACGAAGGTGCCGAAGCGTCCGAAGTCGAGTATGGTGTTTGTCTTCGCGCTGAATCCGCTGCCAAGGTTGTAGTCACGGTCTATCACATTGTAGTAGTCGCTCAGCGAGCCACCGAGCAGTATGCCGCTCAGGAAGATGCGCTGTTCCAAGCGTGAGAGGTTGCCAACACGAGGGAAATGGTAGATGACGCCAGGACCCACCGATGCCGCCTCGGAGATGCGGAATGGTACAAGATTCGTTCCGTCCTTCACTGGCTGAGAGTCGAAGTAGTTGAAATGCTGGAAGATACCGATTTCCGTCTTCATGTGCTCGCCTGTCTTTATCGGTGTTCCCCATAATCTGCCGAGAAGGTGGATACCGCTTATCAGGGGTTGGTTGCCGCTGAAGTTGAATGTCAGGTCGGCAGTGAAATAGTCGTAGGGCTTCCTTGTGTCTTCCTTGAACGGGTCGCCATACTGCAATGCGAGGTTTACGAAAGGCGAGTGCTCACCACGGAATATGGAGTTGTTGTCTGCCAGATAGCGGTCGCCCACCGTAAGTCCTAACTTCACGGGCAGTTTGTCGTAGTCGTGGTATTTTGCGTTCTCGTGTCTAACGCGCCATGCGTCGCCACGGATTATTCGGTTCAGTCCCTTTATTGGACAAACGAGAGTGCCGAGGAACTCGCGCATGAAGCGTGGGAAACCACGCTTGCTGTCGTCGAGTATAAGGTCTGACAGTCGGTATGTTACCTCGCCTATGCAGATGCCGCCCATTGTCGTTGCCATGAGGTCGTTTATTGCTGGTGGCTCAATCTCACACACCATCTCCCACATCAGGCTTCCGCCGAACGAGTAGGGAGCCGACTCCCAGAAGTTCAGTCCGTTGCTGCGTGCGGCGTTGAAATAGAGTCCGCCGTGGTAGGGATGTGCGAAAAGGTTGGTTGAGAACTGGTCGTTGTCCCACACAAATCCGTTCTTTATGTTGTGTTTCACCGTATGGATGCTTATCTTAGCAAACTCCTCGTTCATGATGTAGCTGTCAAACGACCACACGAAAGCGTTGATGCCAAACACCTCAAGGGCGGCGAGCCAAGGATGCTTTTTGGAGTGAGGAGCGAGGAGTGAGGAGTGAGGAGAGAGATTACCGAATGAGTAGCAGTTGGCCGCGTTTACACTATTCTCACTCCTCTCTCCTCTCTCCTCACTCCTCAAATACCTCACCGCCACTCCCGCCTCGAATATCGGCCTTGTGCGGTAGTGTGAGGCGTGGTGATAGTAGCGGGTGTCGCCGATGCCCACACTGGCAAAGGCGCTGAGGGTTGGGGTCAGTTGGTAGTCGGCGTTCAGGCGGGCTTGGAGCGAGAACAGGCGTTCGGGTTTCGTGTCGGAGTTCTCCACGAAGGTCTCCACGTGGTAGTAGCCAACGTCGCCGCTGAGGCTCAGCTTCGGATTTAGCTGGAAATACTGTCCTATCCTGTAGTACAGCGCACCCGAGAATTTCTCGTCTATGCCCATGAAGTGCGTACCCACACCCAGTATGTTGTATGTCGAGCGGTTGCGGAAGCGCATGGCTAAGTTCAGTTTCGTCGATGTTCCCGCATAAGCCATCATGTCAATTCTGGTCTTGGGGTTGATGTTCACAAGTCCCACTTTGTTGGCTATTGTGTCGCGGCTATAGTTTATCACTCCCACCTGCACGCCCCTCGGATGGCTGCCGCAGATGTTTATCAGTCCAAACTGCGAGCCGTTGAGCGTGTCGGCGTAGTTGTACATCGCCAACTGCAAGCCTCGCATATACGACGAGCAGATGTTTGCCGCACCCGCCACCTGCATGCCTCGTTTCACTCCCATGGCTATGTTTGTTATGCCCGACAGCTGTACGCCTCGCATCGGCGTTGTCGTGGCATTGGTGAAGCCCGCTATCTGCAAGCCGTTGGCGCTCTTGGCGATGTTCGACACACCAGCCAACTGCACTCCACGCATCTCTCCGTCAACACCGTTCACAAATCCTCCCATCTGCACGCCGTACATCTTTCCACGGGTGAAAGCCGACAGTGAGCCTATGTTCACGCCCTTGGTCTCTTGCAGTGCCACGCTCGTCAGAAGACTCAGCTGCATGCCGTGCAGTGTGTCCACGTTGCCGAATATTCCAAGGTTGAAATGGCTTGTCAGCAGCGAGTCAGTGCCTTTGTGGCTCACGCCTATTCCTATGTTGCTGAAGCGTTTTGTTTGTGCCGACGTACTGCAAACCATGCAGGCCATGAGCATAAAAACAATGGTTCTTTTCATAAACTAATTCCTCTTTATAAGTTTTTCGGCGGCAAAAATACAAAAAAAATTGGAAATATGGTTTTATAAAAGACAAAATGTATAACTTTGCAGCGTTTTATAACATTTATTCTTTTATGGAAATAGGACTTTCACACACAAGTTGCTTGACGGTTGACGATACCAACACCGCCATAGCATTGGGGTCGGGCGATATGCCCGTACTCGCCACACCAGCCATGATGGCTCTTATGGAGAACGCGGCAATGCTCGCCGTAAAGGATTCGCTGCCTGAGGGTAGCACAACAGTGGGTGGACACATCGAGTCGTCGCACCTCAAGCCAACGCCTCTCGGACAGTCTGTCGCTGCCAAGGCAGAGCTCACCAAGGTGGATGGTCGCAAACTCTACTTCAAGGTAACCGCCTATCAGGGCGATACACTCCTTGGCGAGGGAACACACCTGCGGTTTATAGTTGACCGTGAAAAATTTATTGCAAAATTAAGTTGACGAGTATTTCAGTTGACGAGTTGACAAGTTGATAGTTTAACCGCAACACAGCAGCAAAGTAGCAACTTGTCAACTCGTTTACTTGTCAACTAATTTTTATCTTCATCGCTCCTTCTTTCTTCTCTCCCCTCACGGTCAGCACGATGCGCCAAAGACCATTGGGCCACATCGACTGCATCATGGCGTCAAACATCGGCGAGAGTGGCTCTATGGCGGCACTGAGGAGCGAGGCATCGTAGTGCAGCAGGCGATTGCCTATCCTTATGCGGTCTTTCTCCACCTTAGGCTCCGCTGCGGCAATGAGCATCAGCCGTGTAGGGGCGTTCCACTCCTTCAGTCGGTAGTTGTCGGTCAGCGTGATGTCGCCCTGCTTGCCAATGCTCAGCGTCCTTGTCCATCGTTCCACGTTGGCAGAGTCGGGATAAGCTCCTGCGATGTCCATCGTCAGGCAGCCTTTTTTCCTTTTTACCTCGCGTGCCGCAAATTGCTTGCCCGCCATTTGGTCGCAGCCGTTTATCTGTGGCAGGTTGTGGTAAGCCGACTGCATGGTCCATATCTCATAACGCCTTTTGCTGAACGTCTTAGATGTGTATTCTCCCACTCCAGGGTCTATCAGCAATGGCTTCCCGCCGTCATACACTACGAAGCTTCCCACGTCGTTGTGGTTGTGGCTCTCGTCGTTGTGTCCGCCTTTCATTCCTACGAACATGCCGTTCCTCCTTGCCGTGAATATCTGTAGTCGTTGCAGCCATGTATCGGCAAGCAGCGGCTCCGAGGGTCTCGTCTCAAGGAATTTGTCCAAGCAGCTGAGGAACATCAGCTCACGTCCCAGCGTAGGGTAGTTGCCGCTTTGGTCGTAAATTCCCGCCGCGTTCTCCGCAAATCCCTTCTCCTGTGCCACATAAGCCGCAAACTCCTGCATCGTCTTGTCGCCAATGTAGAGTCCGAATGGGAACATCACGTTCGGCTGCTGCACCAACCTATTGCCGTGAGAGTCAGCAAAGCTAAGGCAATAGCCGTCGGCTATGTAGGTGGAGTAGGAGTAGGAGGCCATTCGGCGGAGCTTGGGATTTTTTTTGAGGGTAGAGTTTTGGAGGGTAGAGTTTTGGAGGGTAGAGTTTTGGAGGGTAGAAGGTAGAGGGTAGAGGGTAGAGATATGTTCGGCCTCATGATTTGCGGCATCTGCTGGGGGTGTGGGCGTCTCGCCCGCACATTGCGCAGTGCAGTAATCTCTACCTTCTACCTTCTCCCCTCTACCTTCTCCCTTCTCACCTCTCACCTCTAATAATTTCACGCAATCAAACAGCGATGCCGCCGCCCTGTCCCAATAAGTGGGACCTTCGTCACATCCGCCGTCGTCGGGATAGGCGTTGAAAAAGCATTGCATGGCTTGGGAGATTTGTGTCAGGGCTTCCTTGCGGCGCATTGGGTCGTGTTCACAGAACTGTACGCAGGCAAGCCAATTGGAGCAAATCCATGGGTTCCAATTCATTCCAGCCCGTTTCCACCAGTAGTCGGTCGTCACTGCAGGAATGAGTATTCGTCGCACTATCTCACGGTCTATGCGCTCCGTCAGCAACGGTGAGAAACTGTCTATCTCAGCCTGCAGAGCCCTCTTCGTCCATGCCACTAATCCCGCTGTCTCGGCATTGAACAAGTCCACCGTCTGGTCCTCCTCCCTCATCACTTTCGTGCCGTAGTGGGCGGGAATTCCCCACCATGTCTCCTCCAGCGTGCTCTGCAGCCCATCCACAATGTCGCCCATAAAACGTCCCTTGCCTTCAGCCACCTCAGCCATCACCAATGCAGCCAACTGCCGGCGCTTGGCGAAAGTTGCTTGTTCGTAGCGCGTGCGGTTGCCGTTGGTCCTAAACTCGGCGAACAACCTCGCACTCGGCGACTCCCACGCCTTGCCAGCAAACTGCTCACCATATTTTATATAGCTCTCGCGCACCTTTGGCGCAGCCTCAAGGTTACGTCTTACGGCAGTCATCAGACTGTCGCCGGCACTGGCAGTCACAGCCGTCCATGCCACTGTCAGCGTCACTGCCACCTTTCTAAAACACACAATTGTCCTCATTCCGTTTTCAAGTTTTAAGTTATTCTCCGCAAAAGTACGAATAAAATCCGAAACCTCCAAACTTTCTCCGCCTTTTGTCTCTCCATTCCCCTCTTATTCGTCCAAGAAACACCTTAAAAGCCATTTCATGGACAAATAAGCGGCAGATACGGCCTTTTTCGTGTCCACACATCATGTTTACATATTGTTTACACAGAGACATGAAAAAAGGAGTTACCTTGTAAGTAACTCCTTGATTTCAAGGTAGCCCTATTGGGTACTTTCTCGATCATGCTCAATGCATTGCTTCAACGTCTTCGCTTGACACACAGAATTAAAAAAGACAGATTCCTAATAATCGTATTCCTCCAACTTTATGTGTTTCAGCTCAATCTCCTTGCCGTATTTATTGACAATCATCATCTGCGCGTCATACAACAGCGGCTTCTTTCTGTAGTCTTCCACCATTGGCTCATTCACTACGAACATCTGGAAGTCGCCGCTGCGCTTGCTTATCCACAATGCCTTGCCGTCCTTGTCTGAGCGCAGATATAGCTTGTTGCCGATGGTGCAGATGCCCTCATCAGCCCGTATCTCCCAGTTGTGATATGCGATGAACCGCTCTTCGTGAATGTTCATGATATACACCAGGTCATCGTCATACACCAATTTGACAAACCCTCTATAACGCACTACAGGACGATGATGAAAGACAAATCCCGTATTCCCGTCAAACCAACGCTCCTTGTCTGGGCTTTGCGAACACCCTCCACCGGGGGGCTGTGGGGCTACTATCCGCCAGAACTCGCCATCCTTCTCTGCCCGCCCTCCATATAGACACCATTCTTCCGTCGTAGCGTCAATATGGACAAAGCCGCTTCTCCTCCTTTCCCACACCTTCTTCTTCCATTCTGCCTTCTTCGCGTCACACAGTGCCATGAAAGCCTTCTTGCCTCCGGCTTCCTCCTTGCTGAACAAGGGCGAGTCAAGGTCTTGTTGGAAGAACGTCATGCCCTTCTCGTCCTTATACACCCTCATGCCGCTATCCATCACCTCCTGCAGCTCATACACCTTGTCTGGTTCACGCAACGAGACATAGCATTTCATCCATCCGAATCCGTCGCCCACCTGTGTTTCCAACGCTTTCCTGTTGATACCACTCTTTCCGTCAACCCACTTCGAACTTATGCGTGGATAGAATGTCAGTCCGTCGTCGGTCATCATCTCCACACCCTTGAAGTCAACGACAATGGGATGCTTCTCGAAGGCGATGCCGGTCAATGTGTCAACCCACATCCACACCTTTTTTCGCTTTCCGCTCAACAACACGTCCTTCTTCTTCCTCTCAAATCCCGTCTTGCCAAGTTTGTCAAACCTCGATGCCATGCCCTCATGCCCGATAATCTTTACCAAGTTAGCATCCCCCTCTTCCCTAACAGAACCATTGTTAAGGTTAAGGTCAAGGTTAAGGTTGCTATGGTCAAAGTCAAGGTTCTTTAATTCTTTAATTCTTTCATCCTTTAATCCTACAAAATACCTCCCCCAGTCCCTTTCTCCCGAAGGCAACCCGAACCTCCTATACAGCCCCACATTGTCTATTATCGTACAACACTCCTTACCCTTGTTCGGTCGCAGTCCTCGCCCCACCATCTGTAGGTATTTGGCAAGCGACAACGTAGGTCTCGCCATCTGTATGAACTCCACATCAGGACAGTCAAAGCCCTCCGAGAACAAATCCACACTTACGAGCACCTGTATTGGCTTGTCCTTCAAAAGTTTGGGATGCTCAATGACGCTCGATGTCCTGAAGGCTTCCACAGCTTCCTTGCGTTCTTTCATGTCTGTCTTCGAACTTAATGCCAAGGCATTTACTCCCTGCTCCCTATAATATTCAGCGATATGATCAGCATGAGCAATATCGATGGCATACACAATACCCTTCTTGTCGAATGCAAGCCGCTCAAACGACTCGAAAAGCCGTTCAATGCATGGGGCTACATCCAGTGTCTCATGTAGTTCCTTCATCTGGAAGTCACCGTCAGCCCCTCGTTTCTTCAAGGTGTCGATAAGCTTCTGGTCGTCACTGTCGGGTCGTATGGAATAGTAATCAAATGCCGACAGCCACCCCTCGGCAATGAACCGCTTCATAGTCCAGGAGTCAACCAACACGTCAAAAAGGTCAGTGAATCCTTCACCGCTCATCCTGTAGGGTGTAGCCGTCAGTCCCAGGAACCTCGACTCTGGCCATGTGTCCCACAGCTGTCTGTAGGTCTTGGCTACTGCATGGTGGGCTTCGTCGATGATGATTAAGGAAGGGGAGAGGTCATAACTAAGGGAGGAGTATCTGGAGTTTGTAGAAGTGGATTTAGAGTTGTTAATGTTGTCCCTGTTGTCGTTTTTTTTATGGTTAACGTCAAGGTTAATGTTCTTATCCTTCGCCAAAGTCTGAATAGAAGCCACCATAACCGACTTCATCTCTTTTGCCTTCCTGCCGCCAGCGATAACACCATAGTCTATGCCATATCGCTCCAGATGCTCTCCCATCTGCTCAATCAGTTCAATGCGATGCGCCACAATCAGGACCCTACATCCCATAGCATAGGAGGTGCAGTGTCCCACTGCACTATCATCACCGTCAGCGTTAGAGTTATTGTTAAGGTTAAGGTCAAGGTTAAGGTACCGCCGTACCAACTCCGCGAGTACCACTGTCTTACCCGTTCCCGTCGGCATCTGCATCATCACACTCCGATGCTTCTTAAATGCCTCCCTAACGCGTTCACATATCTCAATCTGATAATCTCTCAGCATAGTCATTGTATATTCAAGTTTCTGTTTCAATGCGCAGCCACTGGGACGTGGGCGTCTCACCTGCGGTTGGCGCACCATCAGCCGCAAAAGAACTTTAATTCTTTAATCCTTTAATTCTTTAATTTCCGTAGTAACTTTAATCCTTTAATTTCCAAAAGAACTTTAATTCTTTAATCTTTTAATCCTTTAATTTTTTAATTTCCGTAGGAACTTTAATCCTTTAATTTCCAAAAGAACTTTAATTGACTTCGTCGAACTTCGTTTCTTTAATCCTTTAATTTTTTAATAACGGTCTTACCGTTAAAGACCGTCAGCTCCACCGTCCCGTCCGTCCTTATCTCCACCTTCTCATATTTCGGTTCAATCTCCATTTTCCCATCAACGGCTATCACGCCCCAGATGCCGGGATATGCCTCCACGGCACAGTACTTCCCCATGGGGGACTTCACGCTTCGATAAATCGGTGGTACCACGATGCGTCCCTCATTCTTCAGTCCCCATTTCCTGCCGTCGCAGAATGGCTCGCTATCCAGCAGCGTCATGAGATGTTCCTTCCTCTCCCTCTCGGCTTTTCTCTTGGCCTCTGCGGCTTCCTTCATCCGTTTCTCTGCCACCTTCGCCTCAATCTCCCTCACCGTCAGCATCATCATCGCCTTGTCTGCTTCGTTGCTCACCACTCCAAGGTGCTTCTTCTCCGCCTTGCCAGTCCTCATATTCCTCGTGACATGATAGTATTTGCCATCGTCGGTCATGACCACGAGTGTTCCGTCATCAAACTCTGCTATGCGCCAATACACTCCGCTGTCATCACCGTTGAGCAGACAGACACTATAGTATCGCCCTTTTATAATCATCTTCTCCCTGATACTCTCTTCTGGTTCTCTATCGACGGGTAGGTTAAGGAACAACCGTTTCTTTCCTATGCTCACCATCTCCGGTATGCCCCTGAACTCATATAGTCTCTTGGTCCTCGTACAGATATACCCGCCGATGCTGGTAAGCTGAAAGCCCCCAATCTCCAGTATCTCAGGCATCTGTGCATAAAGTTCTCCGTTCTTCATGTCGATGAAGAACTCCCTGCCGTTATACACCCTCAGAAATCCGTGGTCCGCAAAAGTCAGCTTCTGTAGCGGTCCTGTCTCCAACACCTTCTCGTCTTGTGCATTCACCACCCCCGTATTGCCAGTATCAAATAGCACACAACGCATCGCCCCATGCGTGTCGAATATTTTCTTTATGTTGTTTCCTTCCATATTTTTTGTTGTCTTATGTTGTCCATGTTGTCGTTAAATACGTCAAGGTTAAGGTCAAGGTTAAGGTCAAGGTTATTGTATTTCCCCTGCCGATATGGTAGCCATCATTGAGCATGACTTGCAATAATCAATAAGTTGTCATTCGTTGTCCCTGTTGTCGTCAATTAAGTCAAGGTCAAGGTTAAGGTTAACGTTAAGGTTTATACGCCCCATCCTTCGCCTCAAATATCGTGCTTGGCTCATACACCTCCACAGTGTGCCATGCCCCAAGAGGTATCTGCACTCCATATTTCCCTTCACGAGGGCAGAGCCTTACCCGATACCGCTCAAAGACATTCGTTTCCATGCCGTCAGCAATCACCTTTCCACAGTCACCCATGAAAGGACCACCACAGTCCTCATTCGGACGCAAGTCATAGAACACCACATCCATGCACCCTTGCAGACATACCGTTGTCTCCGATGTCTCCAAATGCCGATGAATAGGCACTTTAGTACTAACCTCCAACGCATTCAACATCCTTTGCGAATTATCCTCAGCAGTCGTTCTAAGGTCATAGTTCATACGCTTCCGTTCCGATGCCGCAGCCTGCAGATGCAATGCCGCCAGCAGATTGTCATTGATTTCAATTATTTCCATCTTTATTCAAGTATTTTGTAAACGTTAAGGTTAAGGTAAACTTTAATACTTTAATCTTTTAATCTCATCAAGATACGCTTGATGCAGATGATAATACTTCTTCATAAATGCCACATATGCCACTGCCAACACTACGAGCGCACCGATGAGATATATACAATGTGCCAACACATTGTCAGGCACAAGGAATACAAAGCCCAAGGAAACTAACAATTGCAATCCCATATACAGCAGGCTCACCTTTACATGTCCAATCTTCAGCTCATTCGCCATCAACTGATACGCATGCTTGCGATGCGCCTCACCTAAGTTTTCATGCAGCATGATGCGATGAATGATAGTCAGGCAACCATCCACACCATATACTAACAAGAACACGAGATAAGTTACATCCCCTGTCTTCATTATCAGTTGCCCAATCAGAAACAGCAGGATAAAGGCAATGCCTATCGAACCCACGTCACCCGCAAAGCACTTCGCCTTTCCTTTCGGACGGAAATTGAACAGGCAGAACACCACATCCGCCAGTATCACCGTCAGCATCAATGACTCTTCCACAAAGCCCATCTCCCTATTTAATATATATAAAGGTATAAGCGAAGCCAAGGCATAGCCTCCTGTGATGCCGTTGATGCCATCCATAAAGTTGATGATGTTCGAAGCCCCCACGCACACGATGAAAGCCATCAGGATAATCAATGCAGGAACAACAATACCTGAAACCATTGAACCTTCTGAAACATGAAACGCCTCAAAGAGCCCGAGCTGATAAAACATTAGTCCCATCGCCACAAATTGAGCCACAAGCCTCACCGAATCGGGCAGCGAGCGAATGTCATCCACGAAACTCACGCCCGCAATCAACGTGACAGCCAGCAAGAACCACGGGTACTGAATACCAGAAACCTCCTGATTCCCAAAGAAACCTCCTGAAACAAGCGAAGCTATGCACCATATCCACAGCCCCAGCATGAATATGATGCCGCCCCCACGAAGTACGATGGTCGAATGTGAAGACCGCTCGTTCGGCTTGTCGATAATGTTACACTTGTCCGCTATGCGGAAATAAAAAAGTTCCATTACAAACAGAATCACAAATATGATTCCGTAAGTCAAAAATGTATTCATATTTCTTTTAATTTTGTTTTCAAAAAACAATCATTGTATTTTGAATGATATCCATCGCTGATAGAAATACTATATCTGAATTCGCATCATAATATTACTCTTGCACCAAGCATCTCGCTCTATAGCCCAATAAACTTATAAGAAGATGGAAGTTACGTAATAGAGGTATGAAAATAAGAATGCTTTTCTCGCCAAAAGTCATTGTTTAGATATGTCAAAATCCACCTCTCGCCAAGCCATTCACTTAGCGAGAGCTATCAAGAAAACAAGCTGTCAAGTTTTGAGCGTGTTTCGGCAGGAATTGATATTCCGTCTAAATTATTATTGTAGAATTCAACCTCGACGAAATCTTTTACTCTCGTATAAATCCCCAGTTGATTCATTGCGGCAATCCTGTCAAACGGATTACCTTCCGCAACCTGTTGGTCAGTAATCTCCTTAATCCTTTCATTTATCAGTCTTTCCTCATCAGGCTTCACTATCGTGTTCCACAGATTATGCCCACGCATAACCTTCCATAGGTTTCGTCCGGCACAATCCATTTCTGACAATCTATTCCCAATTGTCTCCATATTGGTTATGCCCTCATTGGAATAAACACCTTTCAATGCGGAGAAATCTCCGGATGCAGCCAACTTTTGAATATTCAAATTTGCCAGTATCTTTCCAAACTTGCGAGCAGGGGAATTATAGATGCCTTCCGAAACTTTCTGTAGATAGTCCATAAACCATCCTATAGATGATTCGGAAAAACTCTCAAGGAGAGGAATGCTATGAGTCTTCTGCATTAAGATATTTTCCAACGAATACCATGTCGTGTTTACAACGAATTCGCCAGTCCTCACCAATTCTGTATTAGCCGAATAATTGTCAATCAGCAAGTCATAGTCAGCATCTACAGCAACAACCTTCGATGTTCCTAACCCTTGCATAGACAACAATTTATCCTTGCCATTGCCTTCATCAGGATTGACCATCTTATTAGTTGTCACCCTAATGTCATACTTATCCTGATAAGGTTTGACGGCCTCTACCCACAATGGCACATCATCATCACCTTCCACGAATAAGGACACGGAAATTCTGTGAGGCGTATGCCCAAAGAATCCTGTAGCTCTTATCCAATCACTGGTGACATTATTTTTTAAGTCACTCATAGACACTATTAGCTTTCTTTGATTAGCGATGACATGTTTTCTACCAACTGCTCCCAGCCATCCATGATAACACCCGGAGAATGTGTAGCAATGATTATCTGACAGTTAGGATTCAATGTCTGGATATTCTCAATCAATGTCCTTTGCCAGTCAAGATGCATCGAAATCTCCGGCTCGTCCATTATCAGAATGCTTTCTTCTTTTCTTTGCAAAAGAACAGTAAGCATTACAATAAGAAACTGCTTTTCGCCTGCCGACAAGCGTTTGTTGCTCTCAAGCAAATCTTCGCCCAGTTTGAACTGCAGTTTGCTCTGAGTGGTATCAACGGTCTTGTTCGTGTTGGCAAAAGCCTTGTTGATTATACCGATAAATGTATTGTTATGAGCATTGATATCCTCCAAATCCTTCATATTTACCTGACCATTCTGTTGAATGCGGGTAGTAATCTGTTTCGTCAAGTCCGAAAGATAATAGGCATATTCACTCTCAAGTTTTTCAAGCTGCTGATCCAAAACACTACCTTTGTCCTTACCAGCAGGCACGTCGAATGTAGAAATCAGATTATACCTGCGCAGTTTCTTATAATTGCTGACGGCAAGAGTCTTATCTCCCTGTTTGATAACGATAATGCTGGCATTGAGTGTATGGTCCGACAGGCTATTATCGTCTTTCCCCTCGATGTCCGCCTTTATTTTGGCAGCAAGTTCAGAAAGAAGTTCATCCTCTTCTGCATCCTTCTTCAGTCGAAGCAGACTGTCCTTAAAGCTGCGGAATTTTATTAACGTGTTATCTGTCATGGCCATAGTTACCCCCTTGACGTCAAAATCATCAGATACTTTTCCCGGCTCACAAATGCTTGCCAATATTCTCAGCAACGTGCTTTTGTAAGAACCATTATCGCCAGCGATAATATTGACGCCTTCACGTAATTTCCATTCAATGTCATACTTGCCGTATAACTTCTCTATTTTTATGCTTTTTATTTTCATGACAGATATTCATTTGTCTTATTCTGATATTTATCGGCAGTCAAAAGGAAATAACACACCGAAATTAAGCAAAACTCGCTGCAAAATTACGTTTTTTCTTGCAAATACGCAAATTCTTAACCGTTTTTCTTGCATAATTCAGGAAAAATAAATGAGAAGCTGTTAGTCTTCCCGCAAAAGGCGTTGACCAAATAGTAGCCACTTTCCTTTTGGAAACCACACAAAAACCGACATCTTTCCCCATAATAATCAGATAACATTTGCGGCGGCAGTACAACTAACGGGTGCCTCATACCGCCTTGCAGGCGATACGAAGCCTATCTTGTTCTTTTCGCCTGAAATATTCACACCTGCACGAATAAACGGATATGCAATAGCAGCTGCACTATACATACCTGCCACAATACGCAAGAAAAGCATTACCACCTTTGTTGGCGTACCCTTGCAGAAATAGTCTGTTACTTTAAGAGAAATTACACGAAACAAGTCTCTCCAAAAAGAGACATCTTGATTTCGATGTTTCATTCTTAAAATAAAAACAGAAATAATCAGAAGTATTAAACATATTATTGTCATACGGTCTTTGTTCAATATTACGTTAATTTTATATTTAACTCGCTCAAAATCAATAACTTATATTA
>CAMAGM010000020.1 GCA_945833995.1 uncultured Prevotella sp. | reverse complement strand
TAAATGTATGGGGATAGCGGTTATGATGTTGGCATAAAAGGGTATTCGATTTATGCAGAAGTAGGGGTTCATTCTATGTTCCGCAATGCGGAACGTACGTTCACCAATGCGGAACGTACGTTCCCCACTGCGGAATGTACGTTCACCATTGCGGAACATAAAACGAATACCTATTCTTGTTGAATCCAATCCGTATAAATCGACTTTTCAATATGCTCATATCGACAAGACGATACAGCCCTATCCACTTGTCGTTATGACCACATCGAATGGTGGATTGGAATGTTGTTCTTTGTTGTGTCATAGAGTCATTTTTGGCATTAAAGCACCTTGGTCCTGCTGAACACCCACACTCCGATAAGCCATGTTAGCGAAACAAAAAACATTTCAGTCCATGAAAGGGTGGGAAATTTTAGTTAATTAATTGTAAATGTGAGTGGAATTGCTTAAATAAGTAATGTCTATATGAAATATAAGTTGTAACTTTGCGTAACCAAAGCTGCATCTCGGCAAAACACTCAAGCGAGCTTGGTGATTTTCTCTCGATTTCTGGCCGCGCATTGAAAATGATTCTCGAATGGTTGGAGATACATAGGGAAGAGCTTCTTTGCAATTGGGATAAGGCCCAAAAGGGAATGCCATTAAATAAAATAGAACCGCTTAATTAAATATTTGAAGAATATGTTTGTCGAGGTCATAAAAGCAGAGTACGTTGACAATTACCGCATAAAATTGTGGTTTAATAATAGCGTAACCAAAGTGGTTGACTTAAAGTCATCGCTTAAGGGAATAGTGTTCGAGCCTCTTAAAGACTTGGATTTTTTCAGGAGATTCTCTGTGAAATTCAATACGGTGGAATGGGAAAACGGTGCAGATTTCGCACCTGAATACCTATTAGCATTGCCTAATGAATTGTGACTCGACTTTCAGAATGGAAAAAGCAGCCACGAATCCGCCTCAAGTACGGACTTACATAAAGTAAAGTCACTACAAGCGGATGGGTTAGGAAGCGGAGGAAGACAAGGTCATCCTCAGATAGATAAACAACTTCATAAATATGAGAAACGATAGAAACATAAAAACTGATAATAATATGAAATAAAAACAGAAATCAATCATTATCGTTGGCTGCTCACAGCACTTTTGCTCGTGGCAGC
Organism: uncultured Prevotella sp.; assembly: GCA_945833995.1. Classification (GTDB taxonomy): domain Bacteria; phylum Bacteroidota; class Bacteroidia; order Bacteroidales; family Bacteroidaceae; genus Prevotella. Next base: position 27,020 of record CAMAGM010000020.1, on the reverse strand, counting down.
TATGGTCGTGCCTTCCGTGGCGTGGGCAGATGGTATTACTCCTACAAAGCCTACTAATGGCGATGGAACAGAGGCAAGTCCTTATGAGATTAGCACTGTGGAACAGCTTTATTGGTTTGCAGGGCTGGTGAATGGCGATGCAAGTGTATGTACGGGTGATGTAACCCAAAACGCTGCCGCATGGGCTAATCTGACGGCCAACATTGTTGTGAATAGCCAAATATTGACGTCACTTCGGTATGATGATTCTGGCAATGTAACCAATGGTACGAGTTTCAATGCATGGACACCAATCGGAAACAATTCTAACCAATACACCGGTACATTCGACGGAGCCAATCACACCATCAGCGGATTGTATTTCAATAGTGCAACAGATTATGTTGGTTTATTCGGTTATATTTCCAACGGCACAATAAAGAATGTAGGTGTTGTTGATTCCTATCTTTGGGGACGTATTCATGTCGGCGGCGTGTGCGGATATAATGATCAAGGCACGATGGAGAACTGCTATAACGAAGGCACTGTTAGTGGAGCGGGTGATCATGTCGGCGGCGTGTGCGGAGATAATAGTGGCACGATTTCGAACTGCTATAACACAGGCGCAGTCAGAGGAGATAAAAAGGGCAGCGGCGGCGTGTGCGGAAATAACGAAGGCACGGTCACGAACTGCTATAACATAGGTGAAGTCAGCGGAAATGGTGATAATTGTTCTGTTGGCGGCGTGTGCGGATATAATCTATATGGAGGCACTATCAAAAACTGCTATTATGACTTCGATAAATTTAGAGGAGCTGGTGTTAACAATATGGGTGGCAAATCAGAAAAAGTTGAGGACAAGACCACGGAACAGTTCAAAAGTGGCGAAGTTGCTTATCTGCTTTCTCTGGGGTGTAAGATAGGAGGAACAACTTACGATGGCTCCACATGGGGGCAGAATCTCAGTGATGTCAGGGATGAATATCCCGTGTTTAACTCAGATAAAAAGGTGTTCCGTGGATTTGTGGGCTGCAAATTAACATTCTCGAATAATGACAATGAGCTTAGTCAAACTCAGGCCGCTCATGACTTCAATGATGAAGGATTCTGCGACGTTTGCAATGCTTATCAACCTGCCACGAAGAACGGCGATGTATATGAAATCAGGAATGCCGGTCAGCTATATTGGTTTGCCGCGTTAGTGAATGGTGATACAAGCCAACCAAACATAACTGAAAAGGATTTGAAAGCAAAAGCAAAACTCATGAATGATATCACCGTGAATCAAAACGTTCTGAACGAAAGCGGAGGATTAAATAGCGGCAGTTTTATCATCTGGAGACCTATCGGTTCAGATTTCAAACACTTTGAAGGTACTTTCGACGGCAACAACCACACAATAAGCGGGTTGTATTACTCTTCTACAATAAAGTGCGAAGTAGGGTTGTTCGGTTGTGTTGCGAATGGTGGTGTAATTAAGAACGTCGGTGTTGTTGATTCCTATTTCAAGGGTATATATAGGATTGGCGGTTTGTGCGGATATAATGCTTTTGGCACAATCTCAAACTGCTACAATGCAAGCACAGTAATTGGTGAGTTGGGATCTGCTTCTGTAAAATTATATGTTGGCGGTATCTGTGGACAAAATGATGGTACAATCACGAATTGCTATAGCAGAGGTAAGGTTGACGGTCCAAGTAATGATAATAGTCATGTTGGTGGCTTATGTGGATTTAATAATTATAAATACATCACAAACTGTTATTATGACAGCAATATATATACAGGAAGTGCTGTCGGGAAGAATTTGGGAGATGGAACTGATAATGTTGAGGGCAAGACCACGGCGCAGTTCAAGAGCGGCGAGGTGGCATGGCTGCTGAACGGCAGTACATCTGAAAATCCGACATGGCATCAGAATATTGGCAGCGGAACTTTAGATGACTATCCTGTTCTCGACAACACTCACCAAGTGGTATATGCATGTACTCTGTCAGAACCGACGCATGGAAGCCTTGGAGTAACTGATGAAAATAACGTTGTGCTAACTCCAACAAATGACAGAAAGATTTTCGGTGCGAAGGGGTTCAAAGTAATAATTACCGCAACTCCTGAAGAAAATACTAATGTGAAATATAAATTAAAGTTGTTGAAGGCTAACGAAGATGAAATTTCTACAGGTGTAGGCATCGAAATAGACAAGGATATTACAATTACGGCTGAGTTCGAACTGGATTGGTTCGTTGTTGACGGCGTGAAATATGAGGTAATAGGATTTAGCGATAAAGTTAGGGTAACTGAACATGCTGCTCCGTCTAATGAAATGACCATATCTGAAACTGTTACCTACACTTCAGATAATCAGTCGCAGCGGTTTACAGTAACTGAAATTGCGGATAATGTTTACAAAGAGAAAACAAATCTGACTAAGGTTGTATTACCATCAACGCTTCAGTCTATCGGGGCAAATGCATTTAGTGGTTGCAGCAGCTTGGGGGAAGTTAATTTCCCATCAACACTTCAGTCTATCGGAGCAAACGCATTTTATGGTTGCAGCAGCTTGGGGGAAGTTGAATTCCCTTCAACACTTGAGTCTATCGGAGCAAACGCGTTTTATGGTTGCAGCAGCTTGGTGGAAGTTGAATTCCCATCAACACTTCAGTCTATCGGGGAAAACGCGTTTTATGGTTGCAGCAGCTTGGCAACAATAACATTCAATGGGGCTACCCCAACAATTGGAGAGAATGCATTTTCTGGAGTTAATGAAAATGTAGTAATCAATGTTCCCGGTCTTTATGGTGAGTCTTACATTAATGCTTTTAGCGAGAATTTGATAAACAAAATCAAGACAGACAAGGCTCTGATTACACTCTTCCCTGGCTCTTGCGGTAAGATAAAGGTTTATGTCGTTAACGAAGATGATGGTAATGCAAAACTTCAAGACATAATAGACAACAACAAGGTCGTTGTTGACTGGGGCAAGACGGTTAAGATTGAGGCAGTGGCAAACTCTGGCTATGGAGTGTCGTGGCTGAAGATAGACGGAGAGCAGCAGAGGGGCAACTCATATACTACAACTTTGGAAGGTGGAAATGTTGTAGAAGGAAAAATAGTAGGCAACATAAAAGCCGAAGCCTCGTTCTACTACATTATCCCAAGCGTTTTCATGTATGACGACGTTTGCTACGAGAAGCGGTGGGACGCTAACTATTGGGAGGAGGTGACGGTGAGGAACCTCAACTACTTCTACTACGACAAGTACTACACAGGCGACTTGGAGCTTCCGGAGAAAGTGGAGTACTATGGCTCCTACTATAAGGTGACTGCCATCAACGAGCGTGCGTTCAGCGGAAGCAGTGAACTGCGGAGCGTGGTGCTGCCATCGGTGATGAACAAGATAGGCAGCTATGCCTTTGAGGGTTGCACGGGGTTGGAGAAACTTGTGGTGAAGAGTCCGTCAGCGGCAACGAGGGCGGCAACGACAGAGCCAACAGTGCCAACAGTTGACGAGCATGCCTTCGACGACATCTGCGAGACAGCAGTGCTATATGTGCCAGAGAACTGGAAAGAGGCGTTCAAGGCATCCCCAGAGTGGCGCAAGTTCTTCGAAGTGAAGGAGCAGCGCGAGGACGGCACCGTGTTGGCAGAGCTGACAATGACCTCCACCTACGGCGGAACGCTTGCGGTGGGCGAGATCGTGTCGGAGAGCGACACGAGGATAGTGAAAGTGGCAGAAGGCTCGAGTGTGACCGTAGAGGTGACTCCCCGAGAGGGCTACATGCTGACGAACCTGAGCTACGACGGCACAGACGTTATGGACCAGTTGGTTGACGGCAAGCTGACGCTGACAAGCATCAGTGGTGAGAAATACATCACTGCCGTGTTTGGCATCGACACAGGCATCGGCGGCACTGGTGCCTCAAGCCAGAAGGTGTATGTGAAGGACGGCAGGATAGTTGTTGATGGCGTAGCCGCCGGCGAGGAGATTTTCATCTACAATGCCGCAGGACAGTTGCTGCACCGAGAGGTAGCAAATGGTGAGTCGTTGGAGATACCGATGACTGCGGGGCTGATGTATATCGTGAAGATAGGGAAGCAAACAGTGAAAATATAACAAAGTCCCCCAGCCCCCTCCAGCTCCCCCAAGGGGGAGAGCCACGTTGGCGCTTCCTCTATGCGCAGCCATCACTCCCCCTTGGGGGAGCTGGAGGGGGCTCCTCCTGTGCGCAGCCATCACTCCCCCTTGGGGGAGACGGAGGGGGCTCCCACTGTGCGCAGCCATCACTCCCCCTTGTGGGAGCTGGAGGGGGCTTTAGGCTTTGGAGTCAGAGGGATATGTACCGTCGGTTCGTAACGAACGAACCAATGTCCCTCTGACCCCTGGCTATTTTTACCACAGTTTGACATGGTGGTTAGAACTCTATGTAGGGAGTGAGACGGTGGATGTCGGCGGGAGTGAAATCGGGTAGGGAGGAGAGGTCGTGGAGGGAATGGAGAGGACCGTGGAGGCGACGATAGTCAACTATGCCGCGGGCTTGGTAGTAGTTGATGTAGGGATGGCGGCGGAGTTGGGCAAGGGTGAGCTTGTTGACGTTGAGCTTCTGAGGCACAGCAGAGGGGGAGATGGCGAGGAAAGGTTTCGCATTGGCGGGGAAACCCTCTATCTCGTCGAGCTGGGTAAGACTGACATAGCCACCAAGGCGCTGACGGTATTGGACAATAAGGCGGGAATAGTAGCTGCCAATGCTGGGCACACGCTGCAAAAGCGTGGTGTCGGCACTGTTGAGGTCAACCTGCTCGCCCGACTGAAGCTTGTTGCTTCTGGCTGACGGTCGGGATTCGGAAGAGGTAGCCTCCTCGGTGAAAAGCGACGAGGCGGGAGCGGTGAAATCGGGCGAAATGCGTATGTATGGCTCAAGACGCTTATACTGATGGACGGTAAGACCATAGAGACGGGCAAAGTCGGAAGGCTTGCGGTAGATGCCACCACGGTTGCGGTACTTGTAGATGTTGACAACCTGCCAACGGCTGAGCCCCAGCTTGAGGAGGGCAGTGCTGTCGGCAGTGTTGGGGTCAAAGGCAAACAGCTGCTGAGGCTGGTCGGGAATAGGCTGTGGGGCGTGTTGCCTTCGGGCATGGCGGTGGGCGATGGTGTCTGCCATGGTGGAGTCGGCGGCAGGGACAGAGACTGTTGAGCCATGGCGATGGAACATCAGCATGGCAACAGAAATGCCAATGGCAAGCAACACAAGGGCGAGGATTGCCCGACGGTCGCCACGCGAATAGTAATACCTACGAGCCATAGAGGAAACGAGGGGTTAGAGCAGTCCCAACTGGTCGAGGAATATCAGTAGGATAAACACGGGGCAAACATAGCGCACCGAGAAGATGAAGACCTTGAACAGGCTGCGGTTGACAGAAGACTCGTTGGTGAACTCCTCGTAGATGATCTGCCGGGAGGCAAACCAACCGATGTAGATGCAGGTGAGGAAACCGCCGACAGGCAGCAAAATCTGTGCCGTGAGCTTGTCGAAGCAGTCCATCATGCTCATGCCAAACAGTTGCAACTCCTTGTATGCGCCCACCGAGAGCGAGCTGACGATGCAGATGGCTATGGCAATGGCGGTGATGACCCATGCCGCCATGTGGCGCGGCTTCTGCAGCTCCTCGTGGAAGAACGCCGTGCCTATCTCGTGCATGGAGATGGTGGAGGTGAGTGCCGCGAGGGAGAGAAGGGCATAGAAGATGATAGAGGTGATATAGCCTATAGTGGGCATGGAGGCAAAAGCCTGCTGGAACACGTTGGGCAGTGTGATGAAGATGAGCGACGGACCTGAGTCGGGATTGATGCCCACGGAGAACGCCGCGGGGAAAATCATAAGTCCCGCGAGTATGGCTACGCAGGTGTCGATGATGGCTATCTGCACCGCCGAGCGCACGAGATTGGTATTGCGGCTGAAATAGGATGCGTAGGTGCAGAGGCATGCCGTGCCGAGGCTGAGCGAGAAGAAAGCCTGTCCGAGGGCGGCAAGCATGACATGGCTATCTACCTTGGAGAAATCGGGATTGAGCAGGAACTCAACGCCTGACATGGCTCCAGGCAACATGCAGGAGGCAACGACAAGAATGAGCAAGAGGATGAAGAGCGTTGGCATCATCATCTTCGAGAATTTCTCGATTCCATCGCGTATGCCACGCACTACGACGAGATGGGTAAGCAATATGAACCCCACGCCCCAGACAATAGGACGGAAGACGCTCGACGAGAACGACTGGAAATAGTTTCTCACATAGTCGGCATCGCCAAGGATGTCGCCGACGAAAGAGGCGTAGAGATACTGAAGGCACCAACCTGCTACGACGGAATAGAAACCGAGGATGATGGTGGAGGTGACGATGCCAAGCACGCCGACATGCTTCCACGGCTTGCCACGCGAGAGGCGGTCGTAGGCACGGGCGGCATTGGAAGACGCATGGCGACCGATGATGAACTCGCACACCATGCCTGGAATACCGAGAAGCATGATGAAGAAAATGTAGATGACTATGAAAGCGGCACCGCCGTTCTGACCTGTCATGAACGGGAAACGCCAAACATTGCCAAGACCTACGGCTGAGCCTGCAGTGGCAAGGACAAGACCAATTTTTGAACCGAAACTATCGCGCATATTATTTGGGAGTTAAGGGAGTTAAGGGAGTTAAAGGAGTTAAAGGAGTTAAAGGAGTTAAAGGAGTTAAGGGAGTTAAAGGAGTTAAAGACGTATGTTCAAGCCTTATAGGTACCTTGATGAGGTAGAAAGACTATTACCCTTGACTTTTCTCTCCCCCCCTAGGGGGAGTTGGAGGGGGCTAATACTTCATATTACTCCAAACTGGTGCATGAATATCAGGATGATGAACAGGGGACAGACATATTTCACGAAGAAGAGATAGACGTGGAAAAGACTTCCACGGAGAGTGCCCCAGTTGGTGAACTCGTCGCGCACAACCTTGTGTGGCAAATACCAACCAACGAAAAGGCAGGTGAGGAAACCACAGATGGGGAGGAACACCTGGCCCGTGACGAAATCGAAGATGTCGAACAACGTCTGTCCGAGGAACGACAATCCCTCCACACCACCAAGCGACAACGAGCAGAACGCCCCCATGACACAACAGCCGACAGTGACTATGAGCGCAGCACGGTTGCGGGTGAGACGCATCTCCTCTTGGAAAAAGGCTGTGCTGACCTCATGGAGCGAGATGAGCGACGTGAGTGCGGCGAGCGACAGCAGGGCATAGAACATCAGACCTATAATATATCCCACTATGGGCAACGACGAGAATGCCTGCTGGAACACGTTGGGAAGAGTGATGAAGATGAGCGACGGACCGGAATCGGGGCTGACACCAACGCTGAATGCCGCAGGGAAAATCATTAGTCCTGCGAGTACGGCAACGATGGAATCGATGATTCCTATCTGTATGGCGGTCTTCCCGAGGTTGGTGTGGCGGCTGAAATAGGAAGCGAAGGTGCAGATGCAGCCCATGCCAATGCTGAGGGAGTAGAACGACTGTCCGAGGGCACCGAGGAACACGTCGGGGGTGAGCTTGGTGAAGTCGGGCTTGAAAAGGAACTCTATGCCTGCCCCCGCGTTTGGAAGGAGGCACGACGAGACCACGATGACAAGCAGGAGTATGAACAACGTGGGCATGAGCATCTTCGATGCCCTCTCAATACCATCGCGCACACCATGGCGGATGACGAGATGGGTGATGCCGAGAATGATGACAGTCCAGAGGATGGGCTTATAGGTGTCGGTGGAGAAATTGATGAAATACTGCCGTATGTATTCGGGATCGCCCTGCAGATGTCCTACGAGCGAGGCGTAGATATACTGTAGGCACCAGCCTGAGACCACGGCATAATAGCCAGTGATGAGAAAGCCCGTGAGCACGCTAAGATAGCCTATGACGAGCCAAGGACGGCCATTAGCCAACTTGCGGTAAGCCCGCGCGGTGTTTGACTGCGCATGCCTGCCAATGATGAACTCGCTAACCATACAGGGCAAGCCGAGCATGAGTACGCAAATGACGTAAAGGAGGATGAAGACGGCACCGCCGTTCTCACCTGCCATATAGGGGAAACGCCAGACGTTGCCAAGGCCTACGGCCGAACCAGCCGTGGCAAGAATGACTCCCAACTTACTGCCAAAATTGGCTCTTTCCAACTGTGCCATACTATTTTTCTTGAATTTGTTTGCAAAAGTATAAATTTTTTCTTAATTTTGCACCAAATTGTAGGAAGAATATGCAAAAAACAACTCGGTTTGTAAAACTTTTAAAGTTTGACGTACGAAAATACCCCATTTCCATGGCTTGTTTCGTCATGATATGGTATTTGTCGTTCTGCACCGTGCCCGAGACGGAAATAGCCGACGTGCCCTTCGTTGACAAGTGGGTACACGTTGCGATGTACGGACTAACGGGAGGCATGATATGGATGGAATACCTGATTAGGCACTACCGCGTGGACATGCGCCGCATGGTAGTGCTCTCCATTGCCGCACCCATAATAATGAGCGGAATAATAGAGCTGCTTCAGGAATACTGCACCTCGGGAAGGCGAAGCGGCGACTGGTACGACTTCCTTGCCAACGCCCTCGGCGTGTTGCTTGCCGCAGTCTTCGGCTTTGTATATGCCAAGGGAAAGGGGAAAGTATGATTCAGTTAACAATTCAAGTTTCTGATTTGATAAACCTTTGGAGTTCATGGAGTTAAAGGAGTTAAAGGAGTTAAAGACAATAGTTTTCCGCTTCCTTTATGGAGTTTTTCTGGTTTGGACATTCGTCTTTAACTCCTTTAACTCCTTTAACTTCTTTAACTTCCATCACTTCCGAAAGTTGAGTTAACAAGTTGACACTTCAGTCCCAAGTGTTGTATGGATAGCGGGTGAGCATGGAGTTGTAGTATCGCCTATCGCCAGTGACCTCCAATCCAAGGAAGTCGGGACGCTCGAAAGGCTCATCGACAGAGCCCAGCTCTACCTCAGCAACGACAAGTCCCCCATTGTCGCCATAGAACTCATCGACCTCGAAGACGTGCTTGCCAACAGGCACGAGATAACGTCGCTTGTCGATGACTCCCGGTTCGCAGAGACGGAAGAGTTGCTCTGCCTCCTCAACGGTTATCTCCTTCTCAAACTCATAGCGGCTCAGACCCTCGTCGAGCGAAGGTCCCTTGATGGTAAGAAAAGCCTGATGACCACGGATGCGCACCCTTACGGTGCATCCGCGGTCACTACAAATGTAGCCTTGCTTTATGTGTGTTGACGAAGTCGCCAACGCTTTGTAGGAGTCATCAAGTACGAGAAACTTGCGTTCTATCTCCAGTCCACTCATTGTTACATTACAATTATCATTGAGTATGCAATGAAACAAAGTGCGAGTATCACAAGCACTGCAAAAATCCAGTTTACTACTTTCTTTCCTTCTTTCTCCTGTCGTGCCTCATAGGCTGCACGGCGTGCCTGTCCTTTTTTGCTCATATCTTTAAAGTTTTAAGTTATTTATTGTGTTTCGCTATTTTATTTTGGGGAGTTAAGGGAGTTAAAGACAATAGTTATTGCGAGTATTTTCAAGGAGTTGTCAAGGCTCAAACATACGTCTTTAACTCCTTTAACCCCTTTAACTTCTAAATTCCCCTTAACCTTACTCCTCGTCATTAATCGGGAACTCCATCAGGTATGCTTTGATGAAACCGTCGATTTTACCGTCCATGACACCGTCAACATCGGTAGTCTGGAAGTTTGTGCGGTGGTCTTTCACACGACGGTCGTCGAAGACATAGCTTCGGATCTGGCTTCCCCACTCAATCTTTTTCTTTCCCGCCTCAATCTTTGCCTGCGCCTCAAGGCGTTTCTTCATAGCGCGGTCGTAGAGTTGCGACTTGAGCAGTCGCATGGCGTTGTTGCGGTTCTCAAGCTGCTTGCGGCTCTCGGTGTTCTCGATAAGGATTTCCTCCTCCTCGCCAGTGTCGGGATCGACATACTGATAGCGCAGACGCACACCTGTCTCCACCTTGTTGACGTTCTGACCGCCGGCTCCTCCGCTTCGGAACAAGTCCCAACTAATCTTCGAGGGGTCAACAAACACCTCGATGGTGTCATCGACAAGGGGCGACACGAACACGCTGGCAAAGCTCGTCATGCGCTTGCCCTGGGCATTGAACGGTGAGACACGCACCAAACGGTGGACTCCGTTCTCGCTCTTGAGATAGCCGTAGGCATAGTCGCCACCCTCAATCTCCATGGTGACGCTCTTTATTCCTGCCTCGTCGCCGTCCTGAAGGTTGCTTATCGTCACCTTATGGCCATGGGCCTCAGCCCAACGCTGATACATACGCATAAGCATCGAAGCCCAGTCCTGACTCTCCGTGCCACCGGCTCCACTGTTTATCTTCAGCACGCAGTCCATAGGATCCTCCTTCTGGCGCAGCATATTCATAAGCTCAAGGTCCTCGATGGCTTTCACCGCCTTGGCATAGTCGTCATCGACCTCCTCCTCGGTGACCATCTCGTCCTTATAGAAATCGAAGGCAAGCTGCAGCTCGTCGGCAAGGGTTTTCACCTCGGCATATCCGTCGAGCCATTTCTTTATCGACTTCACCTTCTTCATCTGCTCCTCGGCACGCTTGGGGTCGTCCCAGAAATCGGGTGCCTGAGTGCGCAGGTCCTCCTCCTCAAACTCTATTTTCTTCTTGTCTATCTCAAGGTATCTGTGGAGCGACTCTGTGCGCTCCATTACATCTTTCAACTGGTCTTGGGTTATCATATTTTATTCCTCGTACATTTTATCTATCTCAGCCTTATAGTTCTCGTTGACCACTCGGCGCTTGAGTTTCAGGGTGTTGGTAAGCTCACCGTTCTCCATGGTGAATGGTCTGGGCAGGATGGTGAAGCGTTTCACCTGCTCATAGTATGCGAGCTGCTGCTGAAGCGTGTCTATGCGCTCCTTCACCATAGAGTTGACACGGGCATTGGCGCAAAGTTCCTCCCTGTCGGCATACTCAATGCCATTTGCCTTGGCATATTCCTCCAAAAGACGATATTCCGGGACGATGAGTGCCGAGACAAACTTGCGCTCGTCGGCAATGACGGCAATCTGGTCGATGTACTTATCGACAAGCAGACAGGTCTCTATCATCTGCGGCGCTATATACTTGCCGTTGGAGGTCTTGAACAAGTCCTTTATGCGTTCGGTAAGGAACAGTTCGTCACCCTTGATATAGCCAGCATCGCCAGTCTTGAAATATCCGTCTTCAGTAAACGACGAAGCCGTGATGTCCTCCCTATTGTAATAGCCACGGAAGATGGTTGGTCCCTTCAACAGCACTTCGCCTTCCTCGCTTATCTTAATGTCGAGCCCTTCGATAACACGGCCCACTGAGCCCACGGTGTATGGTTCGCCAAGGCGGTCGCAGCTGACCGTGGCGAGGCTCTCAGTGAGACCATAACCCGCAATCATGTTCAGTCCTATGGAATGTACAAACTCCTCAACATGCGACGAGATAGCAGCTCCTGCCGTTGGGAAGATGTTGGGATTAATCAGTCCGAGTTCCTTTCTCACCCTACCGAAGAGAGCCTTATTTATAACGTCGTACTTGATACGTAGCGTCAGAGGCGGGCGTTTGCCACGGCTGAGATACTCAATATTGTACTTGCGCCCAACGCAAAGGGCGTTGTGGAAGATGCGCTGCTGAAACGAGCCCGACCTCTCTATCTTCTCCATCACGCCGGCATACACCTTCTCCCAAAATCTCGGGACGGCACTCATACAGGTGGGATTGGTCTCGCGCATTGACTGTTGCACGCGCTTGGGGTCGTTGTTGACAATCAGCGTCGCACCGACAGTAACGGCAAGCACAGCCCAAGCCTTCTCAAAGATGTGGGCGAAAGGCAAGAAATTGAGCACTCGGTCGTCGTCGTGGATATTGACGCACTTGCCATTTGCCTCCAAGGCAAAGTGGTATTGCCCGTGGCTAAGCATCACTCCCTTGCTCTCGCCCGTAGTGCCACTTGTGTAGAGAATGTTTGCCAAATCGTCGAAAGAAGCCTCTGAGCAACGCTTCTCCACCTCCGTCTGTCTTGGCAATCCCTCTCCCAACTTAAGGAAATCGTCGAAATACAAGGCGTTGGGGTCACGCGGACTTATTGCCACCGACTTGTCGAAGACGATAATGCGCTCAAGAGTGGGACACAAAGCCATCACACGGTGAGCCTTGTCATACTGTTCCTGCTCGCCTACGAAGAGGAAACGCATCTTCGAGTCGTTGATCATGAACTGGATCTGCTGCTCGCTGCTGGTGGCATAGAACGGGATGGTAACGGCACGTACGCCCCAAGCACCGAAGTCGCAGAAAAGATACTGAACGCTGTTCTGCGAGAAGATGCCTACGTTTTCCTGTTCCTTGACACCAAGATTGAGCAAGGCATTTGACACGACTCTCACCGTGTCTGAGAACTGACGCCACGAGAGTGATTTCCATTGCTCGCTGCCGAAATCCTGATAAATCAAGGCTTCGCGGTCGCCGTAAATTTTGGCTTGGTCGTGTACCAATACCGAAAGATGACTGTTTGTCTGCATGACATAATACTTTTAATTATTGCAAAATTACATCAAATATGGCAAAGTGCAAAGAAAATATCCGAAAAATTACATTTTCTCCTTATTTTTTCCTACTTTTGCAACGACAAAATAGGACAAACGCTTTTAATATGACAAGCATTAGACATTCAACAATCGAGGAAATGACCAACGAGGCTTTCGAACTGCTGCAGCAGCTCATAGCCATTCCGTCAATAAGCAGGGACGAGGCAAAGGCTGCCGACGTGCTTGAGAAATTCATGCAGGAGAGGGGACTGGAGACCCACAGGGAAAAGAACAACATCTGGACACTGGCACCCAATTTCGACGAGCAAAAGCCCACCTTGCTGCTAAACGCACACATCGACACGGTGAAGCCCGCCGCCTCATGGAAACGCGATCCCTTCAAGCCAACGGTTGAAGGCGACCGACTGTATGGACTGGGAAGCAACGACTGCGGTGGGGGGCTCGTCTCACTGCTGCAGGTGTTCAGGTTGTTGAGGACCACGGAACTCGACTACAACCTCGTGTATCTCGCCTCGGCAGAGGAAGAGGTGTCGGGAAAGGACGGCATAAGCCGTGCCATTCCGCTCTTGCCGAAGATTGACGTGGCAATAGTGGGAGAGCCGACGGGAATGCAGCCCGCCATAGCGGAGAAAGGTCTGATGGTGATTGACGCCACGGCACATGGCAAGTCGGGACACGCCGCACGCAACGAGGGAATAAACGCTCTCTACATAGCCATCGACGACATAAACTGGATTCGTGAGCATCAGTTCAGGCGCAAGAGCCCTCTGCTGGGACCAACGAAAATGACGGTGACGATAATCGACGGAGGAACACAGCACAACGTGATTCCCGACGAGTGTAGCTTCACCATCGACGTGCGCACCAACGAGTTTTACAAAAACGAGTATGTGTTTGCCTATCTCGTCAAGCATCTTAAGAGCGAGCTGCATGCACGCTCCTTCCGCCTCTCGTCGTCACACATCCCTGCCGACCATCCGCTTGTGGAGAAATGTCTGGCACTGGGCATGACTCCCTTTGGCTCGCCTACACTAAGCGACCAGGCACTGATGCCGTGGCAGTCGATGAAACTGGGTCCAGGTCAGTCGTCGCGCTCACACACCGCCGAGGAATATATCTGCCACAGCGAGATAGAGAATGCCATTGAGATGTATCTGAAATTATTAAAGGAGTAAAAGGAGTTCAGGGAGTAAAAGGAGTTCAGGGAGTAAAAGGAGTTAAAGGAGTTAAAGGAGTTAAAGGAGTTAAAGGAGTTCAGGTAGTAAAAGGAGTTAAAGACGTATGTTTAAGCCGTAGTGGCTGACTTGAAGATGGTGTAATAACTATTGTCTTTAACTCCTTTAACTCCTTTAACTCCTTTAACTCCTTTAACTCCTTTAACTCCTTTAACTCCTTTAACTCCCTTAACTCCCTTAACTCCTTTAACTCCCTAAATATTTGTCCTTATCTCCCCAACCACGCCTCCGGATTGAGTTTTGAACGCTCGCGGCGAAGTTGGAACTGAAGGATGTTGTCGCGTCCTACGGTTCCTATGGCTTGGCGCGTGGTGACTTTCTGTCCCTTACGCACGCTGACGGAACCAAGATTGCAATATACGGAGATATAGCTTCCGTGACGCACCATGACACCTGTGGTGCCACCGAAACTGAACACGGCACTCACCTCGCCATCGAAGATACTGCGCACGACAGCGCCGGGATTGCCAAGAATGTTGATGCCCTTGTTGTCAAGACGCACGTCCTTTAGCCCCTCTACATTATATTGACCGAAATGGCTCACTATGCGATAAGAGCCAGCGACAGGCATCGGCAACCTGCCACGGTTGCTCTCGAAACTGCCACTGATGCGGCGGTCCTCTGAGGCAAGGGCGAGCTTAGGAGCCTCTTCCTTCGCCTTCTTTGCCTCCGCCACCTCGCGCTCGTGAGCCTTTGACTCCTCGGCGGCACGACGCTCAGTCTCCTCACGCACACGCTTTGCCTCTTGTGCGGCAGCCTCGGCAAGTGCCTTTTCCTCAGCGCTCTTCTTCGCGGCAGCCTCACGTTTCAGACGTTCCTCGCGCTCCTTTGCCAAGGCTATGCGACGGGCATTCTCACGCGCTGCTGCCTCGGCGGCAGCTTTCTTGCGGGCGAGTTCCTCTGCCTTGCGCTTCGCCTCTGCCTCGGCTGCCTTGCGGGCTTCCTCTGCCTTGCGCTTTGCCTCGGCTATGGCACGCTGGCGAGCCTTCTCCACCTCAATGGCAACCAAGCGGTCGATCTTAGCGTTAATAGCCTTGTCGCGCTCCATCTGCTTGTCGATGATGGACTTGATGGTCTTCTGCTGCTTTTGCAACGAAGTCACCACGTTCTGCTGCTCAACCTGCTTCGACTCAAGATTGCGCCGTTCCTGCTCTCCTTTATATAATAAGGTGTGCTTCTGCTGTTTCACGCTTGTCAGCTGCTCATGCTTCGCAGTCACCTCAGCCTGCTTTGTCTTCACCATCTCTCCCTGCACTTTCTGATAGGAGGCATACTCGCGCATGAAACGCATGCGGCGGTACATCTGTGTAAAGTTCTTGGCAGAGAAGATGAACATCAGCTGGTTTTGGATGGAGCGGTTGCGGTGCATGTAGCGCATCGACTTCACATATTTTGCCTTGCGGTCGTCGAGTTC
Organism: uncultured Prevotella sp.; assembly: GCA_945833995.1. Taxonomy (GTDB): domain Bacteria; phylum Bacteroidota; class Bacteroidia; order Bacteroidales; family Bacteroidaceae; genus Prevotella. The sequence continues at coordinate 11,742 of CAMAGM010000020.1, read as the reverse complement.
CTTCTCCAACTGTGCGAGCTGGTCGTTGAGCTGCCCGATGTTGCCGTCAAGCACGTTGATGTCGCGACGGATGGTGTCGATAGTCTTTCTCTTATCGGCAATCTCCGTGTTGATGACCATAAGTTTCTGCAACCTCTGCTTCACGTCGCGCTCGTTGTTGCGCAGCTTTTTCTGCTGTGCGGCAATCTGCTTCTTTATCTGCTCGCGCTCGTTCTTCAGACCCTTTATCGACGGAGTGGAAATCTCCTTCTGGCTTTGTTTCTTCTTCGTCGTGGTGCTCTTTTTCTTGGCAGTCTTCGTGGTCTGTGTCTTTTTTGCAGTGGTGGTCTTCTTTGTCTGTGCCTGCGGGGCTAACGTTAATGCAAGTAGGATTAATAATATGTGAAATCGTCTCATCTTCTGTTGTCAGTGTGCTGTTTAGAGTGCCATCAAGCGGCGCAGGATGTCGTCAAGTTTCACCTCTTTATATTTATTGGAAATCGAGGTGCGTGTCTCCCACTCCGACTCGCTGCCAATATAGTTGAGGGTCATATTGATTTTCACTTCCTTGTTGTTGGCAGTGGTGAACACGATGCCGTTCTCCGTAGGGAACTGCTTTGAGCCAAGCTGCTTGAAATCGGAGTAGTCCCAGTTGAGCTGCGTAGTGCCGTGGAGGCGGTCCTTGTAGAGGATGTTAGCCATACGTATTCTTCCCTCGCTCTGGTTGGCAAGCCACTTGTAGCTCATGTTGTCCTGGGCAAGGGAGATTATGACATCGTCGCCACCGATGTTCATGGCGTATTTGTTGAGAAGCTCCTGCGTGAGTTTCTCCTGACCTGGCTGGAACAGCTCGTTCCAGAAGAGAGCCTGAAGCGAGAAGAAGTTCAGTCCGCTGGTGCGCAGGAAGTCAATCTGCTCGTAGGTGGCACGCAGATACTGCTTGTTGATGCGGTCCATGACAAGCACATAGTCCTTGGTGAACTCGATGCGTGCTGCCTCAACGAAACCAAATGCCATGAGCTGCAGACGTATGACATCGTCGCGTTTCATCTTGAGATTGCCCGTGAGGGAAAGGTTCTGCGAGCCCATCTGCACCTGGAACCTGAGTTTTGAGGTCACGAATTTTCCAGACTGTGCATTGTCGCTCACTCTTTGCAGTATTTCCTGCGACTTCAGCTGCTCCTGTGTCAATGGCTTGGGAGCCTCGACAGTCTTTGACGACTTACAGGAAGCAAATGCCAATGGGATGGCTACGAGAGCCATCTTGAAGAAAGTGGATGTTCTCATTGTCTAAAATATTTTTTATGTTTCAATTTTCGTTGTATTGCCTTGTTCTTGGGGTCGAGTTGCAACGCCATCGACCAATATTCCACCGCCTTGTCGGTGAAACCTGCCATGATGCAGATGTCGCCCGCATGCTCGAAGAGCACATGGCTCGTGGAGTCGGTATCGTTCTGCAGAGCTTGCTCGATATATACCTTTGCCTCGGCATAGCGTCCGAGCTTGAACAGCACCCATGCGTAGGTGTCGAGATAGGTGGCGTTCTTAGGCTCCTGTTTCACGGTCTTGAAACTCATCTGCTCCGCTTTCTCAAGCTGCTCGTCCTGCTCGCTGAGATAGTAGGCGTAGTTGTTAAGGCAACCATAGTTGTCGCCCTTCCACTGCAGGCAGGAGTCGTAGGCGGCATAAGCCTCCTTGCGCATCTGCTTCTGGAAATACAGATCGCCCATGACGGAATAGAAGTCGGACACGATGTCGGGATTGCTCTTGTCGTTTATCACGCTCACGCCTTTCTTGAACGCCTCAAGCGCTCCGTCGTTGTCGTCCTTCTTATATAGTGCCATTCCCTCGAAATAGTAGAAAGCCATTTCCTCTGGGTTGTATTGGCTCGATTGTGCCGTGAGTTGCAACACCCTGTCCATGTCGTCCTTGTCCCAAGCCTTGCCTATGAGCTGAAGACTGGCGGAGGCATTGTCGGGAGCAAATGCGAGAATAGACTCCAACACTCTCACTATGCTGTCCTCGGGCATTTTTATCATGTTCATATACGCCACCTGCAGCAGACCCATGTCGGCGGTGCGACATTCCGACTGCTGTATGGCATTGAAACAGGCAAGCACTTTCAGGCTGTCGCCTTCCTCGCCACCCTGTTCTGCGATGAGCTGCCGCATGAGATAGTCGCGGGCATCGGCTGTGGTGTTCTTGTTGAGCAACACCCGCATCGTCATGCTGTCAGCCTTTGCGGTATCGCCCATCTTCCTGAAATAGGAACGTAGCGAAAGCTGCGCACGGTTGTTGTCGGGTTCCTCTGCGAGTATCTCGTTGTAGATTCTCAGCGCGCCGGCATCATCGTCGTTCTGCAGCAGTATGTCGCCATACATCCCCTTGTAGTTGAGGTCGTTGGGATAGTAGTCCGCCAACCGTTTCATCTCCGCTATGGCAGCCTCCTTATCGCCTTTCTTAGTAAATATCTCAGTCTTGGCAAGTGTAATCTGCTCGCTCTTGTCCTCAACCACCTCAAGACGCTCAAGCGCGTTTATTGCCTTGTCGTAGTCGCCTTCCATCTGATAGAGCCTAAACAGCATGTCAAGGGCATAGCTGCTTGAAGGGTCGGCGGCGAAAATGGTCTCGAATGCCTCTATCGCCTCCTTGTATCTTGTTGAAGAGACATACATCTCTGCAAGGGTCTCGGTGAAAGTGGTATTGCCCGGCTCCAACCTTGCCGCATTCTCAAAACATGCCATCGCCTTGTCCTTGTCGCGCAGCTTCAGATAGTATTGGGCAAGATAGTAATATGCCTCTGAGGCTTTGGGGTTGAGTTGTGTGCAACGCCTGAACAAGTCGAAGGCCTCGGCGTCGTTTCCCTTCTGCCTCTCGATTACCGCATCGAGAAACACTCGGTTGTAAAGAGCCAAAGAATCCGATGCCGACACCTCAATGCCGACAAAAGCGAGAATGGCCGAAAGCAACATCCGCCCTATTCCATGAAAAACCAATTTACACTTCACCTCGTCAATTATTCCCAACTCCTAATTCTTAATTTTTAACTCTTAATTCTTAATTCATTTAACTCCCGTGTGCCCATATCCCCCGGCACCACGCTCAGTCTCGTCAAGCTCGTCAACGAGAGTCAGCTCGGCATGTTCATGCTTTGCAATCACCATTTGCGCGATTCGCTCACCCTCGTTGATGGTGAAAGGCTCGGCAGAGAGGTTTACGAGCAGTACCTTCACCTCACCACGATAGTCGGCATCGATGGTGCCTGGAGTATTGAGCACGGTGATACCATGCTTGAGTGCGAGTCCGCTACGTGGTCTCACCTGAGCCTCATAGCCTGGAGGCAGGGCTATATAGAGTCCTGTCCCTATGAGCTGGCGCTCCATAGGTTTCAGCACGATAGACTCGTCGATGTTTGCCCTCAAATCGAGACCGGCACTCAACGGAGTGGCATATTCGGGAAGTGGCTGACGCCCCTTGTTAATTACCTTAATTTCCATCTTTTTCAGTGTTGTTTTACTTATAATGGCGCAAATTTAGTTATTAAAATCCAAAAAACCGCATTTTTAGTTCTAAAAAGTAGTTTTTTAGGCAAAAAAAAGGTACTTTTGCATTTGTATGATGAATTGGGAACAACTTATAACGAACAAAAGGCTCGGACAGGAGCATTTCCATCCGAACCGCAAAGACGAGCGGACGGAGTTCAAACGCGACTACGACCGACTGATTTTCTCGGCTCCTTTCCGCCGACTGCAGAACAAGACTCAGGTGTTTCCTCTGCCAGGAAGCATCTTCGTTCACAACCGCCTCACACATAGTCTTGAGGTGGCAAGCGTAGGCATGTCGCTCGGTTGCGACGTGGCAAGGTCGATAGTAAAGAAACGCCCTGAGCTGCAGAACACCCTCTTTGAGGAGATTGGACAGATTGTGGCAACAGCCTGCCTTGCCCACGACATGGGCAACCCGCCTTTCGGACACTCTGGCGAGAAAGCGATACAGACATTCTTCTCTGAGGGGAAAGGACATTTCCTAAAAGGCATGGTGAGCGACGAGTTTTGGAACGACATAACCCATTTCGAGGGCAACGCCAACGCCTTCCGACTGCTCGCCCACAGATACAAGGGACGACGTCAGGGCGGCTTCGTCATGACATACTCCACCCTTGCCTCTATAGTGAAATATCCCTATTCCTCATCATACTCAGGACACAAAGGCAAGTTTGGATTTTTCGGCTCAGAGAAGGAACTTTTCAGGAAAATAGCCGATGAAATGGGAATAATCCGCATATCTGAGGATGGCGAGCCACTGAAGTATGTGCGCCATCCGTTGGTCTATCTCGTTGAGGCTGCCGACGACATCTGCTATGAGATAATGGACATAGAGGACTCCCACAAGCTGAAGATTCTCTCGTTCGACGAGACCAAGGAATTGCTACTGTCATTCTTCGACGAGGATACGCAGGGAAAGATAATGAAAAGGATTATCGACGAGGATATTACGGACATGAACGAGCAAATCGTTTATATGAGGGCTTGCGCCATAGGCGTGCTGGAGCACGAGTGTGCGGAGGCTTTCATACGCAACGAGGAGAAAATCCTCTCAGGAACATTCAAGGGCGCACTCGTCGATGCAATAAGCGACAGGCAGCGCGAGGCTTACCGCCGATGCTCAGAGATGTCGTGGAAGAAGATTTACCGCAGCAAGCCAGTGCTCGACGTTGAGCTTGCGGGTTATAAGATAATGAACACACTGATGGAGCAGATGACGGAAGCAGTGACCCATCCAGACCGATACTACTCAAAACAGCTGATATGCAGGGTGAGCAGCCAATACGATATTGACTCACCCGACTTGGAGACAAGGGTAATGGCTGTTATTGACTATATCAGCGGAATGACTGACGTTTACGCACTCGACGTATATCAGAAGATAAACGGAATAAGCCTGCCAATAGTATAATAGCTGTTGTCACGAGGGCTCTACAACTGTTGTCACAACTGTTCCATGGCTGTTGTCACAAGTGTTCCATAACTATTGTCACAACTGTTCCACAACTATGGAACAAGTGTGACAACAGTTGTTGATGGGGTGTGACAAAGGCGTATATGTTATTTTTCCTCGTAGATTACCTTATTCGCGCCACTCGTAATCTTTAGGGCCTCGGGATGCTCCTTTATATAGGAGTCGATGTGGCGGACACGCTTCTGTTCGAGAATCTCGTCAACGGCAATAAGGATTCCTGTCTCCTCAACATCGCCAAAGCCATAGTTGATGGCAGTTCCAAAGAGTTTCATCGTAGGGCTCAGACCCATATAGGCATTGACAAGAGGCGGAATGTTATACCCGAGCTTGCGTATCTCACGGTTGAGAATCCTATAGTCCTCCTTGAATGACTCCTCGCTGAACAGCTTTTCCAAATCCTTTGGGTCAGCCTCGATTTTCAGTGGTTTCATCGGGACAATAAGGTTCTCCTTGTCGTCGAAATGCTTCTTCAGGAAATATAGTATCATGTCGCGACCCTTGCGGATATAGGAAGGATACATGGTCATCTTTCCAAAGAAATATTTTACGTCAGGCTGAATGACGGTTAAAGCTCCAAGTCCGTCCCAAAGATTGTCAAGGGCGAAAAGGCTCTTCGACCCGTTCTTGTTGGTATTCTGATATTCCAACGACACGAAGCTACGTCCCAACTCTATGGTCCAAGGCAAATAGTCCTTGATGAATTTCTCGGAGAAGTGGAACATGTGGCTTGTGGCAAGGATTGGCTGCCCATTGGCGTCAAACTCAACATTCGAGCCCAACAGATAGCGATAGCCGCCGATAATCTCCTCCTCCTCAGGATTCCAGACGATCAACTGCTTATAGCAATTCTCGCATGTGTCAAACTCGTCGAGATCGACTTCCTTGCCAGTTCCTCCACCAGCTTCACGGAAAACTATCTCACGCAATCTGCCAATCTCACGCAGGACATTGGGGGCATTGTGGGCATCAACGATATAAATCTCGTTGTTGCTCTTGTTTGTCATTCGCAACTGACGCTCTGGTGTCAGCTCGCTCTTCAGCAGTGACTTGGCTACTGGCTGGATAATGTCTTGTTCCATTTTCTTTATTGTCTTTGAGGTCGCTATATCGTAATAAATTATAGTTTATAAACTATGTCCTGCACGTATTGTGCCCATTGTGCCGCGGTCTTGCTCTTGTCAAACGTCTGCCAAGGAATGGGCTTGCCGATGGCAACACGGAATGTCTTGTGCACATTTTTGTACATTTCATCGACGAGGAAGAGCATGGCAATATTCACTTTCTTGACATATTTGTCGGAGAAGTTTGCCAACTTATAGAAGAAAGGTGAGTTCTGACCGCCAAAATGTATTGGCACCACGTCGCGCTGATACTCCACGCTCTTGGTGATGAAAGTCTTTTTCCATGCTATGTCCCTTATCTCGTCGCCATGCTTCCTTGAGCAGATGCCCGCAGGGAACATCAGCATGTGGTTGTCACTCTTGAAACCTGCCTCAACCATAGCGGGGAAATTGCGGCTCTGGTTGCCCGTCTTGTTGATGGGAATGCAGACTGGGGCAAGACCGGGAAGGTTCATGAGCAAGTCGTTTACAAGATAGCGGAACCTACCGTCGTAGTGCCTTCCTATTATGGCACCGAGCGCAACGCCATCCTCACCACCCAAGGGGTGATTGCTTACAAAAGTATAGAGACGGCCATCGTCCTTCTTTGGCAAGTTTTCCTCGCCAACAAGCTCGATGGTCATGTCAAGATAGCGAACGCACTCCTCAAGCCACTCCGTTCCCGTAAGGTGGCGGCTCTCCCAAAGATACTTGTTCACCTCATCTTGATGAATGATGCGCTTCAACCACGAGACCAAAGGACGGGGAACAAACTTAGCCTTGTTGCCCATCTTGCTAACCAATATCTTGTCGATATTTATGGTTTCCTTCATGTCAGTTTCCATTCTCTCTTTTTACAATTCCGTGCAAAATTATAATATTTCTCTGAAAAAAGAGTGCTTTTGGTTAAGAAAAAAGATAAAAAGTATAAAAAACGCTATATTTAAACACGATTTACACACTTTTGAAACATTGAGGCTTGGCAAATCCTGCGTCAAGCCCCAATGTCAGATAGTGTATTGTAATCAATCGTAAGAGATGTTTCTCAGTTCATCAACCTTGTCGGAGGCAGCTGTTGACTCGAAAAGAGAACGCAGCTCGCCTTCTGTCGCCTGTTCCTGTGGATTGAACTTGTCGCCCTGCATATACTCAAGTATGCTGAGGTAGAACTGACGCACTTCCGGATAGCTGTCAATGCCGGTCAAGTCGCTCATGCAGACAAACAGTTTGCCCTTGCCGACGGCGAACTCGAAAGCCAAACCGAGACGGTGGTTACGCTCCACATTATCTATTACCTGTATCAGCGGACGATAGTTCTCACTCATGCTGTCCATAATGAGCGGACGACTCTGCTTGGCTATGGCTGTCCACTGCCAGTCGCTGTGCATCTTAGTCGGGAACTTGTCGAACAGCGGATGCTTGGTGTCGTTCACGAGGATACCGAGCGTTCCAGGTGAGACAGGTTTCTTGTTGTTCTCACTGATGGTCTTGAACATTCGGTAGTTCCAATAGTCGGTCTGTGCCAAGCCTCCGACAGTCTGCTTGGCATACATTTTATTACGAGGCATAAGCAACACCTTGCCACCATTGGCAAGTGCGGCGAGTGTCTGAGAGTCGAGAGTGTCGGCGACGGTTATCTTCCGAGCAAGCTCCACGCTGCGTTTTGCGTAGTCGGTGCTTGGGTAAATCCACAAAGTATAGGCATTGCGGTGCTTGGTTCCCTCAACAGAAAGCTTCAGACGCACCTGCTCCGACACCTGAGAGTCGGCAAGGCGAGCCAAGGCAGTAGTGTTTGCAACTACGTTCACACCGCTCTCAGAGGCTGAGATTCTATCAGAACCTTCTGCCAAAACAGTGCCGTCAGCGCGAACAATGCGCCATTTCATCGACTTTCCATTCAGTTTACTTGGGTCTGAGCTATAATTAGCCAAAAGCGTTCTCCACGCTATCGTGTCACCATCTGTATAGGTAAATCGGGGCAGTTCCGCCATGGGCACTACCTCACTGCACCACTGCCTCCAACGGTCAGGCTTTACCAATCCCTTGGAGTCCATGAACGCATCAAGGATTCCGATGTATGCCGAACCCTGTCCGGGATAGTCCTGAATGTCGAGCAACTGGAAACCCGCCATGTTGCGAGTGCGCAAATCCATCTCGATGTCAGCCTTGTAAAGTTCGACAGACCACAAGCCCGAAGCCTTATGGAAGGCATCGGCTTGACTTGCCATTCCCGCTTTCTTCAGACGCTTGCGGAAAACTGCCATATTGTCGGGACGGAGCACGCCTATGTATTTGTCCATCTCATCGTAGTCGGGATAGGTTTGGAACTGTCCAGTCTCGTGGCTGATGATCGGCACGCGGCTACCCTCAATTGCCTTCTCAAAGTTTGTGGTGGTATTTGGGTATTCATGGTTTATCAGTCCGCCATCGAAAGCGTCGCAGAAAGAGAACGAACCGCGAACATGGGTGTTATAGTCACCCCAAGCCTCGCCACCGATGCGGCAAGTAGTGAAATAGTCCATTCCATCGAGCACACCCTTGTAGCCAAGATACATGTTGGAGCCGAAAGTATATAGTCGGCGGCAACCGCTGCCAATGTCGTCGTGCTTCCTGAAATCGGCAACATAGTCTGCCATAAGCTCCGTGCTTCCCCAAAGCTCATTGCCAAGTCCCATCATCACGAACGATGGGTGGTTTCCGTAAGTGTCGATAATCTTGCGACCCTCGTCACGCAGATATGACGTGAGCCAATGGTCGTTCTCGTCAAATCCTCCCCAAATGGGCAACTCAGGCTGGAGATATATGCCAAGGTTGTCAGCCGCCTCGAAGCATGCCTCTGGCGGACACCAAGAATGAAACCTTACATGGTTGATGCCATACTGCTTGCAGATAGATAGATAGCGATACCACTCGTCGTAGCCCATAGCGACATGACCAGTGAGAGGGAACACGCAAGCGTCGTGCTTGCCGCGAAGGAAGGTCTTTGTGCCATTGACAGTGAAATGGCTTCCTTCAGCATTGAAGTCGCATAAGGCGAATGATGTCTCCTTATTGTCCGACTTTCCGTCACATTCTACCCTTACACAAAGCCTAAAAATGTTCTTTGGAGTAAATTCGCTCCATTTCATCGCCTTTGCGCCGAGGTCTATAGTAAATCGCAACGTAGTGGTTCCATCGTCATTCACAGCCCTCTCGTCATATCCCTCACGGGCAATGTTGAGGAAATCGCCGCCCTCAGCACCACCAATAACAGTAGTGCTCAACGAATACTTCTTTTTTGTATTGCCCTCAAGAGTCACCGCTATATCAACCTTGTTCTCCGAAGCGTGGGAATGGGTCTTGACGCTTCTTATCCTCACGGCGGCATCCTTGGCTTCGATGAACATCTTGCCGATTATTCCGTTCCAGTTGGTCTGCGTGTCCTCGGTGTAGGCATGGGAGCTTCCCAACAGTTGCTTCGGTACGCTATTGCCATTATCCACCATTATGGAAAGCACATGACGACCAGGCTTCAGCTTGCCAGTAAGGTCAAATGTCTGTGACACAGAGATGTCGTCGCATTTGCCCACCTCAACGCCATCCACATAGACCTTTGTCGGCTTTGTCCTTTCAAGGAACATGCTAATGGCTTTGCCTTTCCATGTCTCCGGTATGTCAATGGTCCTCCGATACCAAGCCTTTCCAAAATAGGAATAGCGCCGTGACAGGTGTGTTGTCTCGTCTTCCCTCGTGTTCTTTATTCCCTTGTTGTTCGTGTCCGTAGTGCCAGGGAGGGTTACGATGTCGCCTTTAAGTTGTGTGGCATATCCCTTTGACAATCCTGTCGAGTCGGGGTCGAGCGACAGGAGCCACCGTCCGCTGAGGTCGATGGTGGAATGTTGTGCCACGGCATAGACGCCGCAGCACAACAATATCAGTAATAATAGGTTTCTTCTCATTTCTTAGGTTTTTATCGTTTCATCAAATGCCTATTTCGCATTAATCTCCTTTATCAGCCTGTCGGCATGTCCCCACTTGTCCATCATATAGAGTACGAACCTTATGTCAACTCCAATACAACGGGCGAGCTTGGTGTCGAAGAAGATGTCGCCAGAAAGACTGTCCCAGTTGCCGTCGAAGGCAAGACCGATAAGTTCTCCCTTGCCATTGAACATTGGCGAACCGCTGTTTCCTCCCGTGATGTCGTTGTTGGTGAGGAAGCAAAGCTGCATCTTGCCGCTGGTCTTGTCGGTGTATTTGCCGAAATCACTTGCGCTCATCAGCTCGTGCATGACAGGCTCGGCATAATAGTCGATGACCTTGTCGCCAGTCTTCATCTTCTCCACGATGCTCTCCGCTGTGGTGTAGTAGCCGGAAGGCTTGCCGCCGAGATCATAGCCACCAACCTGTCCGTAGCTGAGGCGCATGGTGAAATTGGCGTCACTATAGTGTGGAAGGTCTTCCTCCATACGTATCTTGGCAGCGCAGAGATAGCGTTCCTGAACGGCGATGGAATCGTTCAAATCCTTTAATGGCTGCATTATTTTGTGCATCACATCGGTAATGTCGAGACCCATAGTCACGCCAAGGTCTTTCTTAAAGCTCTTCTTGTTGATGTATATCTTCTCACCACTTCTCATAAGGGCTGACGTGCTCCACACATGATTGATGTATGCTGCATAGTCGCCACCAAATTTATCGTCGATTGTCTTGTAGAAGTCAGGCAGGAACTCGGCATCCACATGGTCGCGGTAGTTCTTCAGCAGAGCGGCATAAACCTCCTTGTCGAGTGCCGCGTCCCACGTGTCGCTATTGTCGGCGAAAGTTACGTATTGCTTCTTTGGCTTATCCTTTGGTCCCTCCACGCCAATGCCATTATGCACTTTCATGGCACGGGTTGCCAACTCGTTTGTCCTGACGAATGTCTCACGGAACAGGGTCATTGCCTTTGCAAGCCTAATGCGTTTGTTGTAGAGTTTCTCCATAAGTGCGAAATCGAGCTTGCCATTGAGGAAACCAGTCGATTTCTGATAATCCTTAATGCGCTTCTCAAACTCCACCTTCTGCTGGATCAAGCCCGTTGAGTCGATACACTTGTTCATGCCAAGCGAGTTCTTCCAATAGTTGCTGCTTTGGGCATACTTGGAGTCGTACTTGATACGCACTCCCTCATCGGCACGCATGTGGCGGATCATTACGTCCTGTTTCACGCCCCTTACCTGAGCCATAGGAGCATTCTTCGCATCGCGGCGCTCACGAATACCGAAAGAAGACAGGTATCGGCTGGTGCTTCCGGGATAACCCATAGTCATGGCAAAGTCGCCGTCCTTATATCCCTGAAGCGACACTGGAGCCCACGATGATGGATGGTAAGGCACGTTGTCCTTGCTGTAAGCCGCAGGACCATTTGTCTTTGGGTCGGCATAGATGCGGAATACGGAGAAATCGCAAGTCTGACGTGGCCACATCCAGTTGTCAGTCTCACCTCCGAACTTACCCATCGACTTTGGCACGGTGAAGACAAGGCGCAGGTCGGTGAAGTCGCGATAGGTTGTGGCATAATACTTGTTGCCCTCGAAGAAAGGCTTTATCTCCAGCCTAAGCGTTGAGTCCTTTGCCTTTACCTCCTTGGACATCGCATTCTCGATGGAATCGAGGAAAACAG
>CAMAGM010000019.1 GCA_945833995.1 uncultured Prevotella sp. | reverse complement strand
ACATAGTGGAAACCGAGAGCGTCGGTTGGGCCGATGTTGCGTGCGTGGATCTCGTCGTACCAGTAGCGGTTCTCCTCAGCCTCCTGTACGAGAGTCACTGTGAAGTGATGCTTGTCGAAGGTCTTGTCCCAAGTGATGGTGTTGTTGAGAGTCCAGTCAAATTTCTTAGAGGTGTTGCGGTTCACACCACGTCCTGCGGGGTCGCTGTCAGGAAGCTCTGCCGACATGAAGTAGCGGTCGTAGAACCACTGGTAGCGTGGGGCGATGTTGAAGGCGTATGTGATGCCGAAAGGCAACTTCACCTTTGCGTTGAAGATTGTGTTCAACACGGTGTATCCCTTCTCAAGGTCATCATACTGGTCGTTGAAGTGATAGTTGTAACCACCATTGGTAGGGTTGCCGCTACGTGGATACTGAACCTCGTTGCCGTTCTCGTCGAAGCGGAGTGCGTAAGGTGACTCACGCAGCTGGTTGTTGTCCCAGTAGTTGCTGCCGAGTGGCACTGCGCTCGACACGTCGTTGCGGTCCTGGAAGTTGACGTTGACACCCATTTCGAGCCAGTCGGTAATGTTGGCGTTGATCTTCATGCTCGCACGGTAAGCCTTGTACTCGTCGCCCTGGATGGCACCTTCCTTGTTGAGGTAGCCGAAGCTGACATAATAGTTGAGGTTCTCGGTGGCACCGGAGATGCTTGCATTGTAGTCCTGTATGAAACCAGTCTGGAAGGTTGCGTCGTTCCAGTCGTAGGTCTTTCCGGCAAGATAGTTCTGACCGAGCAGGGCAGCGTCGCCGTCGAGACCCATACGGCGTGCGTAGAGAGACTCAAGGCTCTCGCCGTCGCTAAGTGTCTTTGGACCATTCTTTGCCCAAGTGTCGGAATTGATACCATACTTGCTGATGTTGTTGTAGTGGTCGTAGTAGCCTGCGGGAATCTTGCTGTCCTTGCCGTAGTAACCCCACTTGCCGTCTTCGCCATAGCCGTAGGTGGTTGCCTTGAACCAGTCCTCACGGTATTTCATATACTCTGATGGTGAGAAAACGTCGCGATACTGTGCCTTGGTGTTGGCACCGAAGTTGGCTGTGAGGTTGATGGTTGGCTTGCCTGTCTTACCTTTCTTTGTAGAGATGATGATAACACCGCTGGCAGCCTTGGCACCATAGATGGCTGCTGAGGAAGCGTCCTTCAGCACGTCGATCTGTGCGATGTCGTCAGGATTGATTTCCGAAAGTTCGCCGTTGAACTGCATTCCGTCGAGAATGATGAGCGGAGAGTTGTGGCTACCATCGGTGTAGAGTGAGTTCTGACCACGAAGCTGGATAGAAGCACCGCTACCCTTTGCAGAAGAGTCGAAGCCAATCTGAAGACCCGGAGTACCACGGAGAAGGTCCTGCACTGAGCCTGGGTTCTGGTCGGCAAGCTTGTCGGGCTTGATCTGAACTACGGAACCTGTCAAGTCCTTCTTGCGCATGGTGCCGTAACCTACTACCACCACGTCGTTGAGCACTTGTGTGTCGTCCTCAAGGACAATCTTCAAAGGTCCCTTGCCTACCTTTATGGTCTGTGTCTTGAAACCAATGTAGGAAACCTCGATTGTCTGACCTGGCTTGGCGTTGACTTTGAAGTTACCGTCAAAGTCGGTGACTGTAGCGTTTTGGGTACCAACTACCTTGATGGTAGCACCGATGATTGTCTCACCAGTCTTGTCGGTAACTTGTCCGGTTACCGATCCCACTTGCTGAACAGCCTGAACGCTTGTCTCAGCCATTGTCATCTGTGGCAACAGGGAACAACCCGCTGCCAATGCCATCGCATAGAGAAATCTCCTTGACGACATCTTTAGATAAACTTTGTCTTTTTTCATATAACCTGTTTTTAGTTTGTTTAAGTATTCTCTATATATTGTAGGTTTGATTAGGAGTTAAGGAATAAAGGAGTTATCGCTCCCTATGGTCGCTACCATTCCTTCCTCCACTTCACGACAGGTTTGCCGTCCTCAAACTCTATGGGCAGCCAGATGTAGCGTGCGTCGATAGGGTTCTTTGGGCGCCAAATGTCAGCCATGAATATGAGTTGGTTGTCGTTGGTTCGAAGAATATAGGTCGATTGTCCGCCGAACGTTAGCTTTGCATTCTCGCCACGGCAAGGGTTAGGATGCTGTGTCCACTCGCCAAAAAGACTGTCTGCGGAGAACATACGTGCCTCGTTAGGATCCCACCCAGTGCAACCACTGGTAATCATCCAGTACTTGCCGTCCTGCTTGAATATTGCAGGAGCCTCGTTCTGTCCGCCTGGAGCCACACGCACATAGCGTCCGTTGTGGGCAGTGAACTCGCGGTTCAGCTCGGCAATATGTATTGTGAGATTGTCCTCAGAAGAGAAAATGTGGTAGGCCTTGCCGTTGTCGTCAACAAACAGTGTCATGTCCCTCGACATCTGTCCACCCCTGAGGTCGCGCTTGAGGAAGAGTCCTTTCTTTATAGCCTCGCGCCATTCTGGTGTCCACCACTTCTCGTAGTCTTTCTCGTTGAGTGCTTCTGCGGTGGCAATGTCCTCCTTTGTGAAGTTCACAGGCCATTTGTAGGCGTTGACCCTTCCTGAGCGGAGAAACTTGTATGGTCCTGTGGGATTGTCGGCTATGGCTACCGCCGCACGGGCGGCACGATAGCCAAGGTCTTTTAGTTCGAGGTGAAACCACATTACGAACTTCTTAGTCTCCTTATTATATATAACCTTTGGACGCTCCAACACGCAACCGCGCTCAATCTCGCTTCCCGGCTCGTCGCTTACCTCAAGAGCCACTCCACGGTCTGTCCAGTTGCGGAGGTCTTTCGATGAGTAGCAAGTGACACCGACGAGGGCACTGCTTGTCGTTGCCGACTTGTGCTCGCCAAACCAATAGTATGTTCCTTCGTGATAGAGCATGCCGCCACCATGGGCATTGATGTGCTTCCCATTGTTGTCAGGCCATATCTCGCCCGACTTGATTTTGTCTTCTGCAAGAGCCATAATAGGTATTGCGAAAAGCAAAAACGCTAATGTAGTGTTATGTTTCATAATCGTATTTAAATTGTTACATAGGTGTTACTACGGTTTTTAATCGCTGCAAAATTACATAAAGACATTTAACAATAGGGTATAATTATCGTTTTTTATAGGGTTACGAATTGAGAAAAAGTGGAAAATAACGAAAATTAGGGTGGTAAAATCCACTTTTCTGGTATATTTTTAGGTCTTTTCCCATTTTATTTATACTTTTGCAGTCGAATTAACTAAAAATAAAAATGAAAAGACTAACTGCAATCGTTTTTGCCCTATATATAATAATAGGTGTAACAATGGCTGAGCCTTCAGCGTTCAGAACTTTGTCAAAGGTGCCATCCACACATGCCGAAAACTACCGTTGTGTGTATTTCGACGAACAGGGACTGCTATGGATAGGCACTGACGGAGGACTGAAATGCTATGATGGCTATGCGATGACAACCTACCGTAGCAATGCCTATTCGCCCCAACTCCTTCCCAACAACACCGTGCTTAGCATAACGGAAGACCACAACGGGAGGTTGTGGCTTGGAACGCGCAATGGGCTCGTGTGTTTTGACAAACGGTTGAACACGTTTAGGACATACCATTTGACAAAGGACAACCAGCGCATAATCTATGCATTGTTTACCGACAGCAAGGGTAGGGTATGGATAGGCACAGACGGTGGACTGTCACTCTATGACGCGGAAAAGGACGAAATAGTAAACTTTTTCGCAGGTGACATCACTATGCTCGACGCGAAGGGTAGGAAGACGGAAAGCACTCCATACAGCGTGAAGGCTATTGCCGAGGACAAGGGTGGAAACATCTATGTCGGTACATGGTCGAGTGGACTGTTCAGATTCAGGCCTGGAACAAGGACATTCGTCAGATACCCACAGCGCAACCACCTCAATTCCGCCTATTCCCTGACTTTCGACAGCTATGACAGACTTTGGATAGGCACTTGGGGACATGGTATTGAGAGGCTTGACGAGCCTCAGAATCCTAACAGCGAGAAGGTACAACGATGGCAACAACCAGGGTTGACCAACTTCTACTACCGAATTGTGGAAGACCTTGAAAACAACATGATGATGGCCGTATGCCGTGAGGGACTCTACATAATTGAACCAGATGGCAAAGGAAGGTTTGAGAGGCTTCACGATATAACAGGAAATGATGTCAGCCAAAGCAATGATTTGCTTTTGGACAGGAATGGCGACGTATGGATGTCAACCGTCAACGATGGCATATTCCACCTTACGACAAAACCCTCACATTTCAGGTTGTGGCAGTTGGCAGACAGTCAAAACAGCGTTCAGTCGATATTTACGTCTGACGGAAAGACCGTTTGGCTCGGATTGCTTCCTGTTGGACTCGTGAAATACAACCTTGAAACAGGCAAAATGACAGCCAATGATCAACTGACGGCAGTGAACTCAGCCGATCCGTTGTTTGTTAAGTCAACAATACACTCTATCGTTTCTGACAAAAACGGCAGCATTTGGATGGCAAGCGGAGGTCACGGACTGATGCAGATAACGGGCGAGGGCAAGTGCCACTCTTACTATGCTGAGAAAACGGATTTCTTCAACGATAACTATGTCAACACGTTGTTCACGGCAAGCGACGGAACGCTATGGATAGGACAACGCAATTGTCTCTCAATAAGATACAATGACGGCACTGGCAAGATCCTCACCATGAGGGAAGGCGATAGCGACTTCAGTACCTGTGACGTTAGGGGAATTGCAGAGGACAAGAACCACAACATCTGGATTGCCACAGACAATGTCGGAGTGATAAGAATACGACGAAGTGGTGACAACCTTATGTGCCACCAATATGCTCTCCACAACGGACGGTTGCCTGTGGAGGACGTGGGGATGTGCCACGAGGACATGAACGGCAACATTTGGGCAATAACGAAAAGCGGTGGACTGCTGAGGCTCGACAAGGCAAAGGACTGTTTCTTACCGGTGAACAGGAAATACAAGATAGAGGGGGAAAAGGTCTTTGCCATTAATGAAGACGGGCATGGTTGCCTATGGCTTTCCACAGAATACTCGCTCGTCAGGCTGACAAGTGGTGAGAAGGATGCCATTCCCGCGGTGACAAGTTTCTCAAAGGACGGCGACGACAATGGTTACGAGTTCTGCAACAACTCAACGTTCAGATATGAAAACACCCTCTTTTTCGGTGGCAAGGGCGGCTTTTGGACTTTTGACAGCGAAAGCGTAAAGAAAGCTAGGGAAAACAATACCGATAGGCTCGTCGTGACAGATATTATCGTAGCTGGAAGACATTACAACGAGATGGACTCCGCCAGACGCGTAAGTATCACAAAGGAGTCGCCGCTCTTCACCCGCAAGATAGTGATACCGGCAAACACGGAACGCTTTTCTGTGGTTTTCTCGCTTCTCTCTTACAACAACGAGAAGCTGAACAAGTATGCCTATAAGCTTGACAGTGAGAACCATTGGCATCTCACTGGTGCTATGACGCGACAGGCAAGTTTTGAGGGAATGTCGCCGGGAACATATCATCTCCACATAAAGGCAGCCGACAGCTATGGCTCATGGACAGAGTTGCCATACACGATAGAGATAATCGTGCTTCCTCCATGGTATCTATCATGGTGGGCAATGGTAATCTATTTTCTCATAGGCTCATTCTGTGTCTATCTCCTTATTCTTTGGTACAAGGAGCACCTTAAGACACGCAACCGCCTCCAGATGACAGTGATACTCACCAACATTACCCACGAGCTACTCACTCCACTCACCGTCATCTCGTCGTCGATAGAGGAAATACAAAACGAAGCCCCGCAGTTTGAGAGCAACTATAATGTTATCCGCAACAACATAAACAGGTTGACACGACTTCTGCGACAGATGCTTGAAGTGCGCAAGCAACAGGCAGGACAACTGCGCCTGAAAGTGACGGAGGACGATATGGCTGCTTTTATCAAGGCTGAGTGTGACAACATCATGCCAATGACCATGCCGAAGAAAATAAGTCTTCATACCAACATCGACCCAACTGTCAACAAGGCATATTTCGACCGCGACAAGCTTGACAAGATAATCTACAACCTGCTTTCCAACGCTGTGAAATACAACAAGGAAGGTGGACGCATCACCGTTGCACTGGACAACAGGGGCGACAAGGCTTGCCTTACGGTGGAGGACGAGGGAATAGGAATATCGAAGTCAAACCTCAAGCGGCTCTACACACGATTCCTCGACGGCGACTACCGAAAGCTCAACTCAACGGGAACAGGCATCGGAATCTCCCTTACGCGAGACCTTGTCTTGCTGCATCACGGAACGATCGACTGTCAGAGTCAGGTCGGGGTAGGAACAAGGTTCACCGTAGTGATTCCAATAACCAAGGAGGCTTACACCAAAGAGGAAATAGTGGAGAAAACAATAGACGAGATTTCGGTTGAGAACATCAAGGCATCGATGTATCAGCCAGGAGTGCTCTATGACAGCTCACATTCAGAGACCTCAAGCAAGGACTATACAATGCTCATAGTGGAGGACAATATTGAGCTCGTGGAGCTTATGGCGAGGGTTCTCGGAAAGAAATACAACGTTATGACGGCAAGAAATGGGCAACAGGCGTGGAATATAATCCAGAAGCAGGAACTCGACATTGTCATAACCGACGTGATGATGCCCATTATGGATGGCATTGAGCTTACACGCCTCATAAAGCAGTCTGCCGATTATGGTCAGTTGCCTGTGGTGATGCTAACTGCAAAGACTGATGACGAGGAACGCAACTTGGCATTCGAGGCAGGAGCCGATGAATATATTGTAAAGCCTTTCTACATAGGCGACCTCCGCGTGCGTGTTGACAATATCATTGCAAACCGCCGTCGCATACGCGAGCGTTTCAGCAGCCAAACGGATTTCAACGTTGCGGAACAACACTATAGCAATCCCGACGAGGTGTTCTTGAAACGTGCCATAGAGTGTGTAAAGGCGCATCTCAACGATTATGACCGTGAGTCGTTTGCCAGGGACATGTGTCTCAGCTCATCGTCGCTCTACAACAAGCTGCGTGCCATTACAGGTCAGAATATTTCCGCCTTCATAACCTCTGTGAGATTGAAGGAGGCCTGCAACATAGCACGCAAGAAACCCAACATCAAGGTTGTTGAGCTTGCTATGAGTGTCGGATTCTCAACACCAAAATACTTCACGAAGCTGTTTAAGGAAGAGTTCGGAATGTCGCCAAGCGAATATTTGGAAAGGTTGAGGTCTGAGACGAAGCCTTAACGTTGGTTCGGCGAATATAATGTACTCAAATTTCGGAAGTGGGAAGTTAAAGGAGTTAAGGGAGTTAAAGACATATATCTGAACCGAGAAAACTTCCTTGGCTGATGCTAAAGGACTATTGTCCTTAACTCCTTTAACTCCTTTACCTCCTTTAATTCCTATTTCTTTATGTTTGGCAACTCAAGGCCATAGTTGTGCTTCTTGTCGATGAACTTCAGGTAGGCGGCGAGGAGCAGGGCAGCAACGCCGAAACAAGCGAAGATGACGAGTGGCACTGTGTAGTTGTAAGGAATGAACTCGCTGCCAGCCTCCTTAGCCGCAATAACGGCAGGGTTGTCGGCATTTGAGCTTGCCAATACGCTACCTATGAGCATTGGCACAAAGCATAGACCGAAGTTCTGCACCCAGAATATGAGGCAGTAGGCACTACCGAGAATCTTCTCGTCGATAATCTTCGGAACGCTTGGCCAGAGGGCTGCGGGAACGAGGGCAAACGAGATGCCGAGCAGCACGATGGTGGAGTAGGCTATGAGGTAGCTGTGGGTCTCAGGCAGCACGAAGGCGAAGATGAGGTGACAGGCAATGAGCAGTATGGCACCCCACATGAGCATTGTGGCTCCCTTGCCCTTGTGGTCGAGGAACGAGCCGAGGAACGGAGTGATGACGGCGGCACCGATAGGGAACCAACGGAAGATGTTGGAAGCATCGGAAGGAGATATGCCGTCGAGGTTGCATTGCAGCATGTTGGCTCCGTAGCGCTGGAATGGGAAAATGGCTGAATAGTAGAGCACGCAGAGCAGGGCTACTACCCAGAATATGCGGCTTGTGAGGATGTTCTTCAGGTCGGAAGCCTTGAACTCCTCCTCGCTGTCGCCACCCTTGCCGTCGATGCCAAGCTGGCGGTCGAACTTGCGGTCCATGACGCAGAACACCGTGAAGGTGATAAGACCGATGAAGAGCAATGCTGTACAGAAACCGACAGGGGCAGAAACTGTGCCCATCTTCTCGGCAATGATAGGAGAGATGGAGAAGATGGCGAACACGCCGACGCGGGCTATTGCCATCTCAAGACCCATGGCAAGAGCCATTTCCTTGCCCTTGAACCACTTTGCTATTGCCTTTGACACGGTTGTTCCTGCCATCTCGCAGCCGCAACCGAAAATCATGAAGCCGAAGGAAGCCAACTTCGCACTGGCGGGCATTGAGGTCCACCAAGAGTCGAGCCAAAGGGCAAGACCAGTGCCAGCGAAGGAGTCGCTGATGGCATAGTATTTTATGCAGGCTCCGATGAACATCATCGAAGCTGATAGCTCGCCAGTGAAGCGTATGCCGCACTTGTCGAGAATGATGCCGGCAACGATGAGGAAGCCGAAGACGTTGAGGATGTACTCTCCTGCCGCGTATGTGCCAAACACGTCAGGACTCCAACCGCGTTCCTGCTCAATGAGGGACTGGAGTGGTGACATCACATCGACGAACATGTAGCCAAAGAACATCATCGAGGCTACGAGAACGAGTGCTGTCCAACGCATTGCTGCGCTGTCGTTCATTTTTCTTTGGATTGATTCAGTCATATTTTTTATTTTTGTAGTTATATTATTTTGTTGGTGAGAGGTAAGGGGTGAGAGGTGAGAGAAATGTGAGAGCCTTGATTTGAGGCTGAAACTGCGCAGTGCAGTATTCTCTCACCTCTCACCTCTCACCTCTCACTTCTCACTTCTTATTTCTTCAGCCATCTGTCGAGCCAGTTGAAGAATGTGCGTTGCCAGAGGACTCCGTTCTGTGGTTTCAACACCCAGTGGTTCTCGTCGGGGAAGATGAGGAGTTCGGCGGGGATTCCCTTCATGCGTGCGGCGTTGAAGGCTCCCATGCCCTGGTTGTAGTTGATGCGGTAGTCGAGCTCGCCGTGGATGCAAAGAATAGGAGTATCCCACTTGTCAACAAACTTGTGTGGCGAGTTGGCGTATGTCTTTCGTGCATCTGCTGTCTGGTTCTTGTTCCAGAAAGCATCGTCGTATTCCCAGTTGCTGAACCATGCCTCCTCGGTGTCGGTGTACATCGACTCAAGGTTGAAGGCACCGTCGTGGGAGATGAAGCACTTGAAGCGCTTGTCGTGGTTGCCGGCAAGATAATAGACGCTGAAGCCACCGAAGCTGGCACCAACGGCACCAAGGCGATCTTTGTCAACGTATGGCAGGCTCTCTACTGCCTGGTCGATGGCAGAGAGATAGTCGCGCATGCACTGTCCTGTCCAGTCGCTGCTCACTGCCTCGTTCCACTCATGTCCGAAACCTGGCAGACCGCGGCGGTTAGGCGCAACGATCACATAGCCGTTGGCAGCCATAATCTGGAAGTTCCAACGATAGCTCCAGAATTGGCTAACAGGGCTCTGAGGTCCACCCTCGCAGAAAAGCAGTGTAGGATATTTCTTGTTTGGGTCGAAGTTTGATGGAAGGATAATCCAAGTGAGCATATCCTTTCCGTCGGTTGTCTTCACCCAAAGCTTCTCAACCTTGCCAAACGACAACTGGTTGAGAATGTGGTCGTTCTCGTGTGTGAGTTGCTCTACCTTTGTCTTCTCTATGTTCTTGCCTGGAGTGACGATGTAGAGGTCGGTAGGAGCAGAGATGCTCTGACGCGATGCAAGCAGTTTCTTGCCGTCGTTGGCGAGTTGGACGCTGCCGAAGTCGGCAATGTCCTCGGTGAGCTGTGTTAGAGAGCCCTTGAGGTCAACCTGATACATGTTGATGCAGCCATGCCATACGCCGATGAAGGTGAGGCTCTTTGAGTCGGCGTTCCAGCAGAAATCGTCAACGTTGGAGTCGAAGGCTGTGCTGACGTAGTTCTTCGTGCCTGTGGCAAGCTCATAGACGCAGAGGCGGTTGAGGTCAGCCTCGTAGCCATCGCGTGCCATGCTCTGCCATGCCACGAAGCGTCCGTCGGGCGAGAACTTTGGATTTTGGTCGTAGCCGGGATTGTTCTTGAGGTTCTCCTCGGCGTTCACCTTCTGGTCGCGCATGGTGTGGGTTGGGTCAACGGCAATAGCCTTGTAGTCGGTAGGCTTGCAGAGGTTTGTCGTCTCGCGCGTACCTATATTATATAAATATATGTCTGAGTCGGTGGAGATGGCATAGTCAACGCCTGTCTTCTTGCGGCAGGTATAGGCTATGGTCTTTGAGTCGGGGCTCCACGCCAACTGCTCCACGCCACCAAACGGCTCCATTGGGCACTCGTAAGGCTCTCCCTTTAGAATGTCCACGCCCTCGGTGATGCTCTCAGCCGTTACGTCGGCAAGGAATGGGTGCTGAATGTTCTCCACATAGTGGTCCCAGTGGCGATACATGAGGTCGGTTACGAGGCGGCCTGTAGCCTTTGGCAGGTCGTCGGGATTCTTCTTTATGATCTCGTTGAAAGGCATCGACTTGATGAGGATGACTTTCTTGCCGTCGGGTGAGAACTTGAAGCCCTCGATGCCCGCCTTGTCGTTGGTGAGCTGTCGGCGGTCGGTTCCGTCGGGATTCATCGACCAGATTTGTCCTCCCGTGAGGAAAGCGATGCGACTGCCGCCCTCAATCCATGTAGGGTCGGTCTCGCTCTTCGAGCTTGTTGTCAGCTGTCGGCGGTTGTTTCCCTTTGAGTCGATGGTGCAGATGACCTGATGACCCTTGTTAGCCTTCACGCTGTAGTAACCCACTTGGAACACCACGGTCTTTCCATCGGGTGCAGCCTCTGCCCCGCCGATGCGTCCCATTGCCCACAGAGCCTCGGGCGTCATGAGGTCGCTCGACAGCTTGATGTTGCTTTTACCAATGTTCACGTCTTGTGCTTTAGTTGTGCCTGTAGCCGTCAGCATTGTGACGGCTAAGGCTAAAGTTGCAATCTTTTTCATGATTGTTTTTGATTAAGGAAATTATATAGGTAATTTGACTATTTCCTCATCATCTGCTCACGCTGCTTGCGCATTTCCTCAGCCTGCTTCTGCATTGCCTCAAGTCTTGCCGCAAGTCCGCTTGTCTTCTTCGGGTTGTCCTTGTTCTCCTTGTAGCGTGCCTCAAGAATGGCGAGAAGTTTCTCGTCGTCGGTTGTCTTGCGGAGTAGCCACATGATGGCAGCGCTGAAGAACAGCGAGATGAAGTAGTAGAAGTTGAGTCCAGCGGCATAGTCGTTGAACATGAAGAAGAACATGAGTGGCATGAGATACATCATCCACTGCATCATCTTCATCTGTTCTGCCTGCTGTCCCACCATCTGGTCTCTCTGCTGGCGCATTGTCATCATGGAGTAGAGTATGTTGGAAACGCAGAAGAGGACACAGGTGAGGCTCAGGTGGTCGCCAATGAGCCAGATGTTGGTGCCCCATTCAATGATTGGGTCGTAGGTTGAGAGGTCGCTAATCCAGAGGAAACTCTCGCCGCGGAGTTGGATGGCGTTTGGCACGAAGTTGAACATTGCCACCCAGATAGGGAACTGTATGAGCATTGGCAGACAGCCACCGAGCGGGCTTACTCCATATTTTGAGTAGAGTGCCATCATCGCCTGCTGCTTCTGCATCTGGTCCTCTGGCTTGTTGTACTGCTTGGTTGCCTCGTCGAGTTTTGGTTTCAGCACACGCATCTTGGCTGAGCTCATGTAGCTCTTCTTCACAAGTGGATAGGTGATGACCTTGAGGAGAAGCGTGATGAGGATTAGCACGATGCCCATGTTGAAGCCCCAGGATGTGAGCCAGTCGAACACATAGATAGTGAACCAGCGGTTGATGAGCCTTACGATAGGCCAACCGAGATATACAAGCTGTTGCATGTCGAGGTCCTTGTCGAAAGAGCACTCGCTGTCAACGTCCTTCAGCACTTGGAAATCGTTTGGACCATAGTAGATCTCAAACTCTGTTGGCGCAGCGCCCGTTGGGTCGAACGAGGTCTTGAACTTTGCCTGATACTGTTTCAGGTAGCCAGAGCCTTTCTCCAATGGGATGCTTGAGAGCTGCGAGTTGGCTGCTATGTCGTCCTTGGTTATGAGGACAGAACTGAAGAACTGATCCTTGAAAGCCAACCAGTCGAGCGCCTTCTCCATAGGCTCGTCGATTACCTTCTCCGTCTCGCTGAGGTAGTCGGAGTCGTCGTCCTTCTCCTTGTAGGTCAGTGTGGCGTAGCGGTTCTCAAACGTAAATCCCTTCTCCTGCTGGCGACACTTTCCTGTCCACTCTATATCCACCTGACGATAGTTTGGCGCGAAGATGCCGTCGAGCCCCTTCGTCTGCATGGAGAGATGGAGCAGATAGCCCTCGCCGAGTCGGTAGTTGAGCGTCAGTTCACCACCGTTGGTAGCCTTAGCCGTGAGGGTAAGGGTTGAGTCGGTGGCGTTAGTAGGCTCGAAGAAAAGGTCGGCGGTGATGATGTTTGTCTGCTTTCCTGCAAGGAGGAAGTTGAGGCTCTGCTCCTTGTCGGCAAAGAGCGTGAGATTCTCGTCGCCACTCTTGTCCTTGAAGCCGAGCAGCTTTGCAGCTGCCACATAGCCGCCTTTGGTGTTCACCTTCAGCTCCACCTTCTTGTTCTTGAGCGTGAGCTGCTGGTTCTTGCCTTGGAGTGCTGAGAAGAAAAGCTGGGTGGAATCGGTCAGTGCGGCTTCTGCCTGAGCCTTCTTGGCTGCAGCTTTTGCCATCTGTTCCCGTTCTGCCTTCTCTTTCAGCGCGTTCTCGATAGAGTCTTGCTTTCGCTGAGCGTTTATCTGTTCCTCCGAGGGCTGGTTGTACCACGAGAATCCGAAGAGTACGAGGCCCATCAGGATGAATCCGATAATAGTGTTCTTGTTCATGTCTTTTTTTTATGTTACTATTTCTTGTTTCCTATGGCTGTCTTGATGAAGTCTAAGAATAGTGGATGCGGATGGAGCACGGTGCTTTGGTATTCGGGGTGGAACTGTGTGCCGATGAACCATTTCAAGCCTGGTATCTCGACAATCTCCACGAGGTCGCTCTCTGGGTTGCGGCCCACGCACTGCATGCCATGTCGCTCATACTCGGTTATATACCTGTTGTTGAACTCGTAGCGGTGGCGGTGGCGTTCCTGAATGTGGTCCTGCTTGTAGATGTCTATCACGCGTGAGCCTTGGCGCAACTTGCAGTCGAAGGCTCCGAGGCGCATTGTGCCTCCCATGTTTGTGATGTCTTTCTGCTCCTCCATGATGTCAATCACGTTGTGGACAGTCTTCTCGTCCATCTCGCGGCTGTTGGCATCGCTGTATCCGAGCACGTTTCGTGCAAACTCTATAACCATCATCTGCATTCCCAGACAAATGCCGAAAGTCGGTATGTCGTGGGTGCGGGTATATCTTATTGCCGTTATTTTCCCTTCTATGCCTCGCTGTCCGAAGCCTGGGCAGATAACCACACCGTCGAGACCCTTGAGCTGTTCGGCAACGTTGCTCTCGTCGAGGTTCTCTGAGTTGACGAATTTCAGCACCGTCTTGTGGTCGTTGTATGTTCCTGCCTGTGAGAGGCTCTCGCGGATGCTCTTGTAGGCATCCTGGAGGTCATATTTCCCGACGAGTCCTATCCTTACCTCCTCCGTGGCGCTGTTTCTGCGCTCAAGGAACTTCCTCCATGGGCCGAGGCTTGGTGTCTCGCCTATAGGCATGTTCAGCTTGCGCAGCAGTGCGGTGTCGAGACCTTGGTTTTGCATGTTCACCGGCACCTCATAGATTGAGGGCAAGTCCTCGCTTTGCACCACACAGTCGATATCGACGTTGCAGAACGATGCCACTTTCTTAAGTATTCCCTCGTCGAGGTGTTTTTCCGTGCGCAGCACAAGAATGTCGGGCTGTATTCCCTGGCTCTGCAGTTCCTTCACTGAGTGCTGTGTGGGTTTTGTCTTCAGCTCCCCTGCAGCCTTGAGATAGGGAATGTAGGTGAGGTGTACGCAAACGGCGTTCTTTCCCAGTTCCCATTTCATCTGCCTTATAGCCTCAAGGAATGGTGCGCTCTCGATGTCGCCTATCGTTCCTCCTATCTCGGTGATGACAAAGTCGTAGTGGTTCTTCTCGCCGAGGAACTTTATGTTGCGCTTTATCTCGTTGGTGATGTGAGGCACCACCTGGATTGTCTTTCCAAGATAGTCGCCCCTGCGCTCCTTGTCTATTACCGCCTTGTAGATTCTTCCTGTGGTCAGCGAATTCGCCTTTGTGGTCTGTATGCCAGTGAAGCGTTCGTAGTGGCCGAGGTCGAGATCCGTCTCCATACCGTCAACCGTGACGTAGCACTCTCCGTGCTCGTAGGGGTTGAGTGTGCCTGGGTCGATGTTAATGTAGGGGTCGAACTTTTGGATTGTGATGTTGTAACCCCTTGCTTGCAGCAATTTGCCTATTGAGGACGAAATGATGCCTTTTCCAAGCGATGATACTACACCGCCGGTGACGAAAATGTACTTAGTGTCTGCCACGTTGTTTTTATTTTAAGTGTTTATATTGTGTCGTGTTCTAATACAAGGCGCAAAGTTAATAAAAAAAATCGAATGGAGCAAAGTAAATTGGATATTATCTCTTTTCCTTGTTAAAATTTCGATAAATTGGCTAAAACTCGGATTATTTTCGTAACTTTGCAGCCAATTATCAACATTAAGCAAATGGTTTTGAAACATATAATCGCAGCGCTTTGCCTGATGTTCTCCATCACGGCATCCGCACAACGGCAGAAAACACATCAGAAGGAAGTCAATCCAGTGGTTGCGGCATACATCGACTCGCTCGTAAAGAGCAAGGCAAGGATTGACTCTACATTCGAAGTTGGGAAACACACGACAGATGAGCAACTCTACAGGTTGTTCATACCACTCACTTTCTATCACTCTACCGCTAAGAAGGCATTGTCGATGGACGATGACAACCTGTATCGCGACGATATGGACGAGGCTGTGAACGAGGCACTGCTCCACGTCTATCTCACGCGTCCTGACCTCGTCTCACTCACTGAGCGTGACTTGAAAAAGGCGGGTGGAATACGTGACGATTTCGACAAGCCAGTGAAGCCGAAAGTTGACCTCTCTGAGCATGTGAAGCCAGTGCCCGACGTGGTTGACGACATTCCTGTTGATGTGATGATACGGAAACCGAACTTTTGGACTTTCAGCGGCGACGGCAACCTCCAATTCCTGCAGAACTATGTGTCGGGAAACTGGTATAAGGGTGGTGAGAGCAACTACTCTATGGTTGGCGGACTGACTTTTAGGGCTATCTACAACAACAAGAGCAAGCTGAAGATTGACAATACCCTCGAACTGAAGCTCGGCTTCCAGACCTCAAAGGCTGATACACTGCACAAGTTCAAGACCAACAACGACCTTATACGCTACACTGGAAAACTTGGACTGCAGGCCACAAAAGGTTGGTACTATACGTTGCAACTTCTTGCCTACTCGCAGTTTACGCGTGGCTACAAGAGCAACGACAGTTTTGTCTATTCCGACTTCATGTCGCCACTCAACGTAAATGTGGGTCTTGGTATGGACTATGCCGTAAACACTCTCAACGGCAAGCTGAAAGGCAATGTCAACCTCTCGCCGCTCTCGTTCAACTTCCGCTATGTGGGCAGAAAGAGCCTTGCCGCAAACTATGGCATCAAGGGCGACCATCAGACCATGGAGGACTTCGGTTCACAGCTCACCACCGACCTCACTTGGGTGCTCTCCGACATCGTGAGGTGGAAGACACGACTCTATGCCTACACCACCTACGAGAGGACTGAGATAGAGTGGGAGAACACCATTGCGCTACAGGTGAGCAAGTATATCAGTGCCAACATCTTCATTTATCCTCGCTTCGACGACTCCACCACCCGCGATGAGGATCTCGGCTACTGGCAGTTCAAGGAGTATTGCTCGTTGGGCTTTGCGTATTCATTTTGATTTGCGTGTTCATTTTTATTCTGTCCCTACACTGCTCCATCAGCCATTTCGGTGTGCTTGTGGCTCCGCAGATACCGATGGTCTCAACGCCTTCGAGCCACGCCTTGTCTATCTCCTCTGGTCCCTCAATCAGTCGGCTGTTGGGGTTCACCCGCCTACACTCGTCGTAGAGCACCCTTCCGTTGCTGCTCTTGTGTCCGCAAACGAAAAGCACTAGGTTGTGGCGTGAGGCGAAGCTGCTCACGTTTGGCATCCTGTTTGCCACTTGTCGGCAAATGGTGTCGAAACTCTTGAATGTTGCCGTTGGCGAGATGTGTGTCTGTATGTAGTCTATTATGCGGTGGAACTCGTCAAGCGATTTGGTGGTTTGTGAGTAGAGGTAAATGTCGCGTGAGAAATCGAGCGACATCACATCCTCGAAATGTGCCACCACTATGGCGTTGCCCTTCGTCTGCCCCACAAGTCCCAACACCTCGGCATGTCCCGGTTTTCCGAAAATCACTATCTGCGCATCAGGGCAAGTCTCATACTGCTTCTGTATGCGTCGCTGAAGTTGCAGCACCACAGGACAGGTGGCGTCGATAATCTCTATGTTGTTTCTCTTTGCAAGCTCGTATGTTGCCGGTGGCTCGCCGTGGGCACGCAACAGCACTTTGGCATCGTGCAGTTTTGCCAATTCATCGTGGTTTATCGTTACAAGTCCCATTTGTCTAAGGCGTTCACACTCCATTCCGTTGTGTACTATGTCGCCTAAGCAATAGAGCCTTGAGCCCTTTGCCAACTCTTCCTCCGCTTTCTTGATGGCAGTGGTCACTCCGAAGCAGAATCCACTGCCATCGTCTATCTCTATTTTCAGCATAGTATTTCGTTTAGGGGAGTTAAAGGAGTTAAGGAAGTTAAAGGAGTTAAAGACAATAGTTCTTTCGCATTCTCCTATTGGAGTTTTCCAGGCTTGGACATTCGTCTTTAACTCCTTTAACTCCTTTAACTCCTTAAACTCCTTTAACTCCCAAATAATCCCTTACCTCCTTTTAAAATAATAGTCGAGAAGCTCACCTGCGGCGGCAAAACTTGTTTTCTCGCCGCCAAGAACCGACTGCTCGGCACTTTTCAGCATTGCCTTTATATCGGCATTATGGTAGAAGCTGTTGCGGAGCTGCTCGTTTATTGTCTCATACATCCAGTATTTGCTCTGCTCGTTGCGTCGGTATTGGAAATAGCCGTTCTGCTTTACGAAGTCCATATACTCGTAAATCATGTCCCACACCTCTTTCACTCCAGTGCCGTAGAAGCCGCTGTAGCACAACACCTTTGGCAACCATCCGCTCTCTGGCTTGGGGAAGAAGTGGAGGGCGTTGCGGAAGTTGGTGGCAGCCATGTGGCAGCGGTCAACATTCTCGCCGTCGCACTTGTTGATGACTATTCCATCGCTTATCTCCATTATGCCTCGCTTTATTCCCTGCAGCTCATCGCCTGTTCCTGCCACCTGGATGAGAAGGAAGAAATCGACCATCGAGTGGCATGCAGTCTCGCTTTGTCCAACACCCACCGTCTCGACGAAAATCTTGTCGAAACCAGCTGCCTCGCAGAGTATTATTGTCTCGCGTGTCTTTCTTGCCACGCCTCCTAATGAGCCTGCCGATGGGCTAGGACGTATGAACGACTTTGGATGCTGCGAGAGTTTCTCCATTCGGGTCTTGTCGCCGAGAATGGAGCCTTTCGAGCGTTCCGAGCTAGGGTCGATGGCGAGAACTGCCAACTTGCCTCCGTGCTCTTCCAACACATGGGTTCCGAAAACGTCTATCGAGGTCGATTTTCCTGCCCCTGGCACACCGCTGATGCCAATGCGTATGGAGTTGCCGCTGTAGGGCAGGCATTTCTCAATCACCTCCTGCGCCTTTGCCTGATGGTCGGGATTTACGCTCTCTATGAGAGTCACTGCCTGGCTGAGAATGGTGACATCGCCTTTCACTATGCCCTCTACCATGTCGGCAACCGAAAGCTCGCGGCGGCGAAACCTCATGCGTTTCAGATATGGGTTCACTATCGACTGTTGTGCTACACCGCTGTTCACAGTCAGTCCCTTGTATTCCTCGCTATTTTCAGGATGTATCATAATGGTTAGTTTTTCTTCGTTACTTTTATTTCAATCTTAGGATTCTTCGGGTCGTTTGTTATCATCAGTATTCGTGGTCGGGTGCGGGCGTTTTCATACGCGTTGCGCTCCACGGTCACTTTCAGCGTGGTTCTCTCCATTGGTTTCAGCGTGCGCTTGCCAAGGGTGAGTTTCAGAGCCTTGGAATACATGTGGAGTGACGAGATTTTAAGTTCGGTCTTTCCGTTGTTCACTATCTCCACTTTCTCCGTTACCTTGTCCTTCTGACTGAAATCAACCGTAATCTCGTTTTTCGACAAGGAGATTACAGGGGCGTTGAGTCGCTCAAAGTCCGACATCTGCGCAAACTGTGGCAGCAGCACTGCCGACACCGTCATCTCGTTGTCGGCACTTACTTTCTCGCCTGGCTTGTTGGCAAGATAAATCGAGGTCTCCGTCACTCCATAGTCGTGTAGCTTGTTGGAGTTGAGGGTCACGGTAATCTTTCCTTGGTGCTCTGGTCGTAGGTATTGCACCGACGATGTAGCCTCAAGATAGGGTGGGAGATGCATGAGGTTAGGCTCCAGCACCGTAGTGCCCTCGTTGATGAGATGCAGCTCAATCACAGGCATGTCACCCTTGTTTACGTCGTCAAACTCAAGGTCGCGCTTGTCTATTCTCAGGTTGCCCATCTTGTATGGGAACTCGCCAGTGAAGTCGGTCACTTCCTCTACCACTATGCCCCGCATTGAGAGATAGGTGGGAGTGTTGGAGCCGTTGCTGTAGATGGCTGCCTCCTTGAAGAAATGTCCCATTTGGCGTGCGTCGTAGGTCAGCTTTACGGTAAACTCGCCGCCTGCCGCTATCTCGTCTTTGGGATATTCTGCATTTAGGCATCCGCAGCTCACCCTCACGTCGTCAATCCTCAGACGTTTCGAGCCTTTGTTCTTTATGTTGAAAGTAGCCGTGGCAGGTTTGAAATATTCCACCTTGCCACAGTCAATCTCTCCCTCCTTTACCACAAGTTTCTGTGCCGAGGCTGATGTTGCCCCAAGCATAACCAAAAGTGCTATAATCGTTTTTCTGTTCATAATCTTAGTTTCCATTTTTATTAATGGGGGGAGTGAGGAGAGAGGAGTGAGGAGTGAGGAGTGAGAAATGCTCTCCCCTGATTGTGCTTCATCGACTCCTGTGCGTTCTCCTGCTCCTATAGGCAGTGGTAATCTTACTCCTCACTCCTCACTCCACACTCCTCACTTCTCACCTCTAATCTCCAACATCTCTCCTCCCGTCGTCGCCTTGAACTCTGGAGCGTAGGCACACTGGACTGTGCAGGTTCCGGTGTCGTAGGTTCCCTCGCGTCCAATGAAATATTCGGTCTCAATGGTGCGCTTTCCTTTCGCCATGTGGTCGAAGAAATAGTAGGTGGCGTTGTCCTTTGGCATGCAGTAGGTACCGTTGCGGTAGCCGCTGAGTTGCTCTATTGGCTCCATGCACGACGCACGGCGGTCAATCACCTCCACGAAGTCCATGTTGCGCTTTGCCTCAATGGTGATGCGCACCTTTATCCTTGCTCCCACTTTCATGCCTTCTGCTGGAGTCACTATCTCACGCTTTATGGTAAGTCCCTCGCCGCTGTCGGCAACCTTGTCCGACTCCTGCATGAACTGTGCATAGACGGCTCCCCACGATGTGCCTTGCGATGTCTTCTCCACCGTAAGTTTCTTCTCCTTGCCATAGTTCATGGTGGTCTTCTGGTAGCCCATTCCCGCCGTTGCCTTTGGCATTTCGAGCGTGCGGTTGTCTATTGCCATGCGTGCCTGCTCCCGCTTGCTCAGCGATGCTCTGTTGCCGAGCATGAAGGCGTGTATTGCGTCGATGCTGTTAACAGGCGTATCCCAAGTCTGCGTGCGTTTCTGTTGCAGCAGCCAACGCTGCATCTCGGCTATAGTTGCCTTGTCCTTGTTGTCGCCCAGTCTCCACAGAGCCTCGATGGCAGCCGTCTGTGTAGGTATCTTGTAGTCGCGCCATGTCTGTGTAGCCCTGTCGGTGTCGACGTAGCATCCGTCAGCCTCGGTGCTCACAGTGTGCTCCACAATGCTCTTGAGGTAGGTCTTTGCCGTGCGTGTGTCGCCGTAGTGGTTGAGCACTATTGCCGACATAGCCTTTACATACATCGACATCGTGGTGGCCTCTTTCTTCAGCAGTGGCAGTAGGAAGTTTGTCGTTGCCTCTGCCTCCTTGGTCAGCTTGCGGTTGAGCAGGGCGTTGGTGTAGAGATATTCCAGTGCCTGTATGCTTGGGAACGAGAGGGTGCTCTTGTCCGTCTTCCTCATTTCTCTCACCATTTCTGCCATCTCCTTGTCGAGATATGCCATAGCCTTGTCGAGCATTGCGTTAGCCTCTGAAGCGGAGGTCATGGCTGCCATTCGTGCCAGTGTCGTGGCAATGCCCTGTGTCATCCATCGGCTTCCTGCCATTCCCTGCCACCAGCTCCACGAGCCGTCGGCGTTCTGCAGTTTCTGCAGCTTGTCGAGTGCGGCAGAGATGCGGGCGTACATGGCGTTCTCGTCAAACAGCATTGCGAGGGCGTATTTCTGTTCCGTCTCTGTCTCGGCATCGCTCACCCAAGGTGTCTCGCTCATCACGATGTCCTTCAGTTCGAGGTTCTTGTCGAGGTTGCTCGTCAGCGAGCCCTCGCCTGCCTTCTCGCTCTTCCAGAGGCGGAAGGTCTTCATTATGTCAGGGTTCAGGCTTGCTATGTGTCGTGCCAGGGTGTTGGCATAGAGCGACGCTGCCTGGTCGATGGCGTTGTTGTCGTGTGGCTGTGCCATCTGTGGCAATGCCTGTATCAGGAGCCATGCGGGGTTGTTGGTGTATTCCACTGTCAGTCGGCTTGTCTCGTCCTTCACGTCGAACAGCTTTTGCAGGTTCACCGTTGTTGTCTCGGGCTTTGTCTGGGTGAAGGTCTTTGTCACTGTCACGAGTTCCTTATCAGGCAACACTGCTATGTAGTGCTGCTCGCCGTCGCTGAATGTCTTGCCGCTTGCCACCATGCGTATGATGAGCAGTGGGTGGTGGTCGTCGGCTGTGAAGTCGAAGGCAGCCACTGTGGTCTTGTCAACAGCCACGCTGAACGGCATGCTCTGCGTCCTCACCACCTTTTCCGTCTCGGGGTCAATAATGTCCATGCGCACTGTTCCCTCTATGTCGCGGTTTCCGGTGTTGAAAATCCTTGCCGTCAGCTGTGTCTTGTCGCCTGTGCGCAGGAAGCGTGGCAGGTTTGGCTGCACCATCACCTCTTTCTGTGCCACTGTCTCGCCCTCAATGTAGCCTGTCATCATGTCAGTGGTGTTTGCCACTCCCATCATGCGCCACGAGGTGAGTGTCTCAGGCAGTGTGAACTTGAGGCTTACAGTGCCCTTGGCGTCGGTGGTCAGTTGCGGATAGAAGAATGCCGTCTCGCTCATGTTCTCGCGTATGTTCTCGTCCTGTGGTGTCGAGTCGTCGTAGGCCTTCTCGTCGGCTATGCCCTTTGCATCCTCGTCTTTCGCCATTGGTGCTCCAGCCACTGGGCTCACCTCCAGTGCTGCAAAGTCTGCCACCTCCTCAGCTGCTTCCGTTCCGTTGCCTTTCGACATCATCAATCCGCCGCTCATCGCCTGCTTCGCCGAGAGCCTCTTTGTCGCATAGAGCTGGGCGGTGAGGAACATCGGTGTGTAGAAATGGCTGAACTCAAAGGCGTGTGTGGCATACTTGCTGTAGTTCATTGCCAAATATGTTGAGCGGCTGTAGTTGCGTGAGCTCTCCCATGCCAAGTATGGCATTGGTAGCAGTCGGCTCACGTCGAGCCTCCACTGGTGATTGGCAATCTGGTCGAGCGACTTGTCGTACATTGTTGCCATCAGCCTTGCTTCGGCTGGCTTGCCGTCGGGCTTGGTGATGTTGAGTTGCCAAGTCTCCTCCTGTCCCGGAAGCAGGCGGTCGCGGAAGGTTGTCCACTTCAGCGTCAGACGCTTGTCGGGCATGGGGCGTGTTATGTTTGTCGCATATCGGTGCATCTTTCCGTCCTTCACCCATGCGAAGGTCACGGTGAGTCCGTTGCCGTATTCTTTCTTGTAGCGCAGCTTGCGGTTGAGCAGTGCGTTGTCCTTATCTACCGAGCCTTGCTCTATCACCTTGTCGTTTGCCACGAGGCTATACACGATGTGTATGTCGTCCGACGAGCCTGCCTGTATCGTTACCTCGCCGTTGGCGGGGAACTCTTTTGCCGAGCAGTAGAACCACTCGTCGGTCTTGGTGCAAGGCACCTTGTCGTTTAGTCCGAACACGATGAATTTCTGCTCGAGCGTGTCGCTGTCGCATATAGCCTTCAGCGTGTGCTCGCCCGATGCCAACCGTTTGCCGAGGGCTATTGGCTGCATGGTGCGTCCTGTGAGCCATTCTCCATTGTCGATGCTGAGTCTCACGTCGGTGCTCACCTCTATGCCAGCGGCGTTTTTCAGGCTTATTGTTATGCTGTTGAGGCTGTCGGAAAGTTCCTTCTCGCCCACGCTGCTGCTTATTGCCGTGGTGCGTGTGCCGAGTGGCAGGGTCAGTGTGCCTATGCGTGTCTCGCCGCTTATGTCGGTCACGTCGGCAGTCACGGTGAAGTTGTAGAACATTCTTGTCGTTAGCGACTCCTCGGGCAGAATCATCGGCAGCTCTACGTCGAAGCGGCCCTCGCCGTCGGTAACTGTCTCGCCTGTCCTCATCACCTCGCTTGCATTGTCGTCCCTATACCACGACCACCACAACGCCTTGTTTCTCGTTACCTTGTAGCTCACCCTTGCTCCCTGTACGGGAACTCCGGCGTAGGACAGTGCCTTGCCTTGCAGTTGCAGCGTGTCGCCGTTCTGGTAGCGTGAGTTCACCTTGGGGAACTCCACCTTGAATGTCGGACGCTTGTATTCCTCCACCCTTATGGTAGTGGGCGTGCCGTCAACCATGATTTGGTATGTGCCGCTAAGTCCGCCTTCTGGCAGTATGAAGTCAGTGTTCACGGTGCCGTATTTGTCGGCTGTCAGTGTCTTCTCGCTCAGTGTCTTGCCGCTGTGGGTGTCGTAGAGTGCTGCCCTTACGGTGCGTCCTTCGTCTGCCACTGCCTCTATCCAGTTCTCGTGGCGATAGCATACTGCCGATACGTGTACTGTCTGTCCTGGACGGTATATTGAGCGGTCGGTGAACACCTGTGTGCCATTCGACTTTCCAGCGTACTTGTTCTCGTAGTATGATGAGTAGATGTACTGAATTGGCGCTGCCTTGTCTGTATCTGTGTAGGCAAAGTCGTTTTGCGAGGTTCGCTTGTCGTACTTGTATGTTGCCTCGCCGTTGCGGTCGCAGTGCAGTGTCTTGCGTGTGTTGCCCTCCTTTATGTCTATGCTTGCCCCAGCGAGAGGTTTGCCTGTCGTGCGGCTCACCACCACGTATCTTATCTGGTTGCCTGGCTGCGCCTGCTTCATCAGATAGACGTCGCTAACGTGGAGCATGATGTATCTCGACTGCGTAGTGGGCTGCGAAGTGAGCTCCACCACATAAACGCCTATCGGAAGGCTCTCGATCAGAAGCGTGTCGGCGAATTTCTCGTAGCTTGGGTGGTAGGCGAACTGCCTTGTCAGCGAAAGCGGCTGCTGTGCGTTCCTAAGGTGCGCCTTGTGCTTCTTGAACAGTTCCGGAGTCGTAATGTTTATGTTGCTATTGCCTTGCAGGTCGGTGGCGTAGATGTTCGCCGTCACCGATTTCAGGTTCACCATGTCCCTCAGTGCCAGCCTTATAGGCTTGTTGGGCATTGCCGTCAGACATTCCACCGTGGCTGTGAACCTTGGGTTTGTCAGTGCGCGTTCCTCGTTGCGCATCTGCCCTGCGCTCTGCCATGCTCCCCAGTTGTCGAGAATGTAGTGGATGTAGGTTATCCTGTCCTCCACCTTCACGTCCTTGCAGGCCTGCATGGCGTAGTATCTCTCTATTGCCACCTCGCATGCCACGTCGAGATCCTTGTATTTGTTTATGAGCGAGTCGAGGGAATAGATGTATGGCGATTTCTTCACGGTGTATGCCGTTGAGCGTCGCTTGCCCGCGTCCTGTTTTAGTTCGTAGAGTGCCGTGATGCAAGCCGCCCTGCGGTTGCCCGTTGCCTCGTATTGCCTGCTTGCCACGCCGAATTGCTCTGTCTCGTAGCTTACGACGCTCAGCAGGTCTTCGTTGAACACCGATGCGTTGTAGCCCTCCACTACGAGAGGTTTATAGTCGTCAGCCTTTGCCCTTGCCAGCACCTCGGGCTTTGCCATTGCCTCTGCGGCATAAGCCTTGGTAAGGCTCTCCCATTGGTCGTCGGCTTTTGTCCTGTAGGAGCAGTATGCCTTGTAGAGCACTGCCGCCATGGTTGCCTTTGCCGCCTCGTCTTTCGTGGCAGCCCTCTTTGCCTCAAGCCTTTCTAAGGCGGGTTTCAGCGAGTCGGGCGAAATCTCATAGTGGTGCATTATGGCTTGTGCCTCAGCCTTAAGCAGCTGTCCGTATGCCTTTTCCTGGCTTGCGCGCTCCGCTATCTGTGCGAGCAGCTCCAGTGCGGTCTTTGGCAGGTCGTTCTGCTCTGCCTCGCCCACTTGCTTCCACAGTGTCGAGTAACTT
Organism: uncultured Prevotella sp.; assembly: GCA_945833995.1. Lineage (GTDB taxonomy): Bacteria > Bacteroidota > Bacteroidia > Bacteroidales > Bacteroidaceae > Prevotella. The sequence continues at coordinate 3,768 of CAMAGM010000019.1, read as the reverse complement.
TTCTGTGCCATTGCCGTCATTGGTGCCATCATGATGGCGACTATCAGTGAAACTAAAAATCTTTTCATGTTCAATGCTTTTTAATGTTGTCTGCAACGGTAAACAACCCAAGGGCTGAAACCTTGCACGAATAACACTACAAAGTTACGGCTTTTTTTTGAGACTTCAAAATTAATAACACATTATTTCCCGATTTTGTGTTTCTTTAACTCCTAATGGGTAATTTGGTAACTGCTCAGCTGACAACTTGCGCATCTCTCTTGACCTCCCAATGCCTTGGCATTAAACCTCCACTTATCAACAGGCAAAAACCTCTTAATCTCTGTGTCTTTGCGGTTCAATATAAATCGCTGAACAGTTCCGACACGCATGAATATTTACAAAAAACGTTAAACGCCGATTCCTGTTTTTTGACTTTTTTTCTCTCAGAAACCTTCGTGATGGTCTCGGGATGCCTTCGAGACGAATACCTGTCATTTGTATGCCTTCCCATAGTGTAAAGTTATTAAAAAGTGTTTAGGATTGCAAATTGCCTTATTGGGACCGTGTTTTGGCATAAGAATAGACCCGTTTTTTGCCAAAATTTGATGTGAATTCATTTCGGAAATAACGGTTAAATAGTCGTAATTCGTACAAAAAAACGAGAAAAAGTCGTTTTGTTGTTCAATTTATCACTATATTTGCAGCAAAATTTATAGTTGCTTGTATAATGAAGACATTGAAAGAAATTGGAACCGTGCCTTTCGACCTAAGCGTGTTGCAGTCGTTCTATCCCGACTGCAAACACATCACCGACAAGGCAATAAGATTAGAAAAAGAAGGTACAATAGTGCGTCTAAAGAAAGGACTATATGTAGCAAATATGGATGACGGCACACTGTCACACGAACTGTTGGCAAACCATCTGTATGGGCCTTCGTATGTCTCCATGAGTTGGGCACTTTCGTGGTATGGGCTTATACCTGAGAGGGTATATCTCATCCAGTCGTTGACAACCAAACACTCGCGCAAGTTCAGCACTGCCATAGGGACATTCCACTATCAGAACTGTCCTGACGACTATTTCCCAATAGGCATAACCTCCCAAGGCAAGGGAAAGATACATTATCTTATAGCCTCACCCGAGAAGGCACTTTGCGATTATATCTGTTATCATAAGGTGACCCTCCGCTTTTTGAAAGAAGTCGGCTCATTCTTAGAGGAGGATTTGAGATTTGACACTGAAATTATCCCAGATTTGAACCTTGAAATAATTCGCAAATGCGCCGAAACAGGCAGAAAGTCAAATACATTATCAACCCTTCTAAAATTTCTGAAATATGACAGACATATTTGAATCAATGCTTTCCGCATATCCTACAAGCACTCCACAAGAACGCCGAAACGCTATATACGAGGTGATGCAGCAGATAGTGTTGTGCGGACTTCATCGTGGCGGTTTCTTCAAGGAAGCTGCCTTCTATGGAGGCACATGCCTCAGGATCTTCCATGGATTGAGACGGTTTTCCGAGGACATGGACTTTTCCCTTCTCACGAAGAACCCAGATTTCAATCTTGAGGCATATTTCCCTGCCATAATAGAGGAATGTAAAATGCTTGGACGTGAAGTCATAATAACCAAGAAAGACAAGTGCAATTTCGGTAAGGTCGAATCCGCTTTCCTAAAGGACAACACAGAGGTGTATAACCTCTCGTTTCAAACTGAGAAGTCGCTGAGGATCAAGATTGAAGTTGACATCATGCCACCCCTTGATTTCAATACCGAACAGCATATACTGCTCTTGCCGCACTCTTTCTCCACACGTTGTTTTTCACTGCCCGACCTTTATGCCGGCAAAATGCATGCATTGGTGTTCAGACAATGGAAAACAAGGATAAAGGGGCGTGATTGGTATGACTTTGAATGGTATGTCAGATACAAGATTCCACTTGATTTCAGACACTTACAGATACGTGCAGAGGAATTCAATGGCATAAGTCTGACACGCGAACTGTTTATGGAAAGACTTCGCGAAAGGTTGGCAACTGCCGATATGGAAATGGTGAGGCAAGATGTATTGCCATATCTGAGGGACACCTCCGAACTGGATATTTGGTCGAACGACTATTTTCTGCAATTAGCCGACATGATAGTTTTTCAAGAATAAAGTGTACAACTATGATGAATAATACTTTGCGAGCTATACCGTTGAAAAATGGATAAAGCCACTCATTGTCCAAACGGCAAATTATATGTCGCTATTGGCTCGCAGGCAAACAAGTCGGGCAATGGTTCTTCCTTTAGTGTGCGCAGGTCGGCAATGTGGTTCCTCCAATCACTCCTAACGCTTAGGTTCTCCATTTCCTTGCGCCTTGCAACTGCCATTTGGCAGAATTCCTCCTCGCGCTCTATGCCGCAGAAACGGCGACCGCAGAGGTTGGCGGCAATTCCTGTTGTTCCGCTGCCGCAGAAGGGGTCAAGCACCCAGTCGCCTTCATTGGTACACGACAACACAATCCTCGTCAGCAGTGCGAGAGGCTTTTGCGTTGGGTGTTTTCCACACGACTTCTCCCACCGCCCTATGGCTGGCAGTCGCCACACGTCGGTCATCTGTTTTCCGCCGTTGAGCCGTTTCATCACGTCGTAGTTGAACTTGTGTGCCACCTTTTTCTACTTTCTTGCCCAAATGATGAACTCCGTGGAGTAAGTAAAGAATCGGCATGAGATATTTGCTGGTGGGTTGGCTTTCTGCCAAGTCACCACGTTTAGTATCTTGTAGCCAAGCTTCGTGAGGCAGTCAGCCACAGAAAAAATGTTGTGGTAAGTTCCAGAAATCCATATCGTCCCATTGTCTTTCAGCTTGTCGCGGCAGAGCCTGAGCCACTCCATGTTGAAGTCCCTCATCTCCTCCTGTGATTTCCCTTTGTCCCATTCTCCCTTGTCCACGCAAACCACCCGTCCGCTCTGCAACGAGATGCCGCCGTTGGAGAGGAAGTAGGGTGGGACGGCGAATATCATGTCGAACTTGAAAGCAAGGTCGGGGAGTGTCGAGAAAGAGTCACCCATGAATAGAGTGAAGTCCTTTCTCGGCGAAACCCCAAATGGATTTCTTTCACTATAGTCCAACTGATATTCCATTGCGGCTGCAAAGGTAATGGAATATCGCAAGATAATACACAAAAGATCATAGTTTGACTTTTGTGATCAAAAAAGATCAATTAGGTAAATGGTTGATTGCCAAATGTTTGTCTTTGTTTTGTGTATGTCTGCTTAAATCTTGAATTGTTAATAATTGATCACAGAATTCCAGCCTATGTTTCATATACGGCGATAAACTCCTCTACCAACAAATTCTATCAAACCTCTGTTTCTTAAAAATTGCAATTGTTGCCTTATTTTATCCTTAACATGTGAATTATCACGATGTTTTTCTTGCAGTTCATCGCAAAAACCATACATTTCCTTTAGTGTGAACATGTCGTTTTTCATTCTTTCCACGCATGCCAGAACGTCCAATATCCAACCTCTTGATGTGAGACTATTCGTTGATAGAGACTTGATTTTAGCATAGTCGTCAATCACTTTTTTGCGGTCAATTTCTATACCTTCTTTTACTATGTATATTTTTCCACTTTGTGGAATATCAGCAATGTTGATATTGCAACCCACCCAGCCTGCTCTACGCGCATTCTCTGCCAATGGCTTACGCTTTATTATGATTTCGGGAGTGAAGAAATGGTTTGGAATAAGTATAAAGTTTCTGATGTATTCATTAATATTTATATTAT
>CAMAGM010000018.1 GCA_945833995.1 uncultured Prevotella sp. | reverse complement strand
AAACAATCAAGCAAGCTTGTTGATTTTGCACTCGATTTGCATTATCTTTGCATAAGATAAGCTGCATCTCGGCAAAACAATCAAGCAAGCTTGTTGATTTTGCACTCGATTTGCATTATCTTTGCATAAGATAAGCTGCATCTCGGCAAAACAATCAAGCAAGCTTGTTGATTTTGCACTCGATTTGCATTATCTTTGCATAATACCAGCAAACTGACGCAACGATATGACTAAAAGAAACATTCCACAAGTGATGATAGCCGCTCCGACATCGGGAGCGGGAAAGACTACGGTTGCCATCGGACTGATGGCACTGCTGACGAGGAAGGGATATAGGGTGCAGCCATTCAAGTGCGGCCCCGACTATATCGACACCAAGTTCCACGAAGCGGTGTGCCATAGGCCTTCGGTAAACCTTGACCTATTCATGGCTTCGCGCGAACATGTATGCGACATCTATGGGCGATATTCCGCCGATGCCGACGTTTGCGTGGTTGAGGGAATGATGGGACTTTACGATGGCTTCAGGCTAAGCGAGGGAAGCCCTGCCGACATAGCACAGACTTTGGGCATACCGGTTGTGCTTGTGGTAGATGGCAGCCACACGGGCTTTTCCATCGCCCCGCTGCTTTATGGCTTCAAAAACTTCAGCGACAAAATACGCATTGCGGGTGTTATATATAATAAGGTGGCGTCGGAGCGTCATGCAACGATGCTGCGCGAGGCTGCGAAAGAGGTAGGACTGGAGTGTCTCGGCTGCTTGCCAAGACAGAAGGACGTGGCAAACGGCGAGCGTTACCTCGGACTCGACTTCAGCCGAAAGATTGACGCCGAGCGCGTGGCGGACATTATTGAGGAAAATGTGGAGTGGGAAAAGATAAGCCCCCCTGCCTCAAGCCCCCCTGCCCCCCGGTGGGGGGTTGAACAGAGCGGTCACCAATGCGCAGCCAACACCCCCCACTGGGGGGCAGTGGGGCTTGAGGCAGGGAGACCTGATGGCTTAATCATGATAGCCCGCAATTCCGAGTCGTTCTCTTTTCTTTACCAAGAGCATATCGACATACTGAAATCGAAAGGCAAGGTGGAGTTCTTCGACCCGGAGGAAGACGTTGAGTTGCCGTCAGACACTGCCATGCTATATCTTCCCGGCGGCTATCCCGAAAAGCATCTTACGGCATTGCAGAAGGCTGAGCGTTGCCGACGGTCGATAAGGGAATATGCCGAGCGTGGCGGCAAGATAATTGCCGAGTGCGGCGGCATGATGTATCTCTGCCGCAGCATTATCGACGACGAGGGAGAGGCTGAGATGTGTGGCGTACTGCCCTACTCCATCACAGCACGGAAAGCCGACCGCAAGCTGTCGTTGGGTTATCGGCGAGTGGTGATTGACGGGAAGGAGTACCGCGGTCATGAGTTCCACTACACGCAGTTCCTTCCTCCGCTGCCACCGTCGGCGGCAACTGTATATGACGCAAGAAACAACGAGGTTGCCTCGCCCGTTATCCGTCAAGGCAACGTCCTTGCCAGCTATACACATCTTTATTGGGGATAACGCTGGGGGTGTGGGCGTCTCGCCCGCACCTCACCGCATGGCATATCTTTCATAGGCGATTTTTAATATTACCTTGTTCGCCAGGTGCGGGCGAGACGCCCACACCCCCAGCAGCCTACACCCCAACAACTTTTACTTTATCAACACAATATTTGTCCTATTAAAAAAATCACATAAAAATCTATTGGTTTTATTTGGCGGTTTGCAAAGAAAAGCGTAACTTTGCAGCCGAAAATGAAGGCAATCGGCGGCAGAAGCCGACCGACGTAAGGGAATCCGAGTGAAAAACCGGAGCTGTTCCTGCAGCTGTAATCCCCCAAAGAAAAAGCCTGTCAGTATAACGCCACTGCACCGATGCAAGGTGTGGGAAGGTATGACAGACTGGGGAAAGCCAGAAGACCTGCCTCAAATGCTATTTCTTAGGCATACGCCGCGATTTGGCATCGCGCCCTCAGGAAAAAGGGTTGGCGAAATCAAATGTTTTTTATTTTATCGGTTTATGAATCACAGAGTTACTGTGGGCTTGCTGGCTATTGTCGGTTCATGCCCACTTGCTTTGGCGCAACACACCATCGAGAGCAAGGACAGCTTGCAGGAGGTTGTGGTGACGGGTACTGGTACGCAGCACCTGCTGAAAGATGCGCCCGTACAGACAGAGGTTATCAGCCGACAGGCACTGAGGAATTTCGCAGGACGCTCCATTGAGGACATCCTGTCGCAGCTCTCGTCGTCGTTCGACTTCGAACAGGGCGACATGGGTTCGCAGATGCAGATGAACGGACTCGGCAACTCCTACATCCTGATAATGGTTGACGGAAAACGGCTTCACGGCGACGTGGGCGGACAGAACGACCTCGGACTGATTGACCCTAACAACATCGAGCGCATTGAGATAGTGAAGGGAGCTTCGTCGGCACTCTACGGCAGCGATGCCATAGCAGGCGTGATAAACATCATCACGAGGAAACACGACGAGGGCATAATGCTTGAAGACAAGACCCGCTACGGAGCCTACAACGACGTGCGCCAGCACAATGGCGTGGCACTGCGATGGGGCAAAATAAGCTCGTACACCAACTTTCAACTTCAACATAACGACGGATGGCAGAACACGGCAACAGAATATACGCAAAGTTCTGCCACTCCCGTCACCGACTCGAAGAGCAAGACAGTGAACGAGTTTACCAACTGGCAGATAGCCGAGCGTCTAGCATGGAATCCGATGAAAGACATGGAACTGTATGCCGAAGGGTCGTGGTATCAGAAAGGCATCTACCGCGAGAGCGGAAAATATCCAAAATATGACGTTTACAACTACGACCTGAAATACAAGAACGCATCTGCCGAGGCTGGCATGAAGTGGACCACCAGCAGGGGCGACGTTATTACCGCCGACGTGAGCTGGAACAAACACGCCTACTACCATGCCTTCACTACCACCACACTTGCCGAAGGCTTCGACGAGAAAGGCAACTTCGTGCTCGACTATCCCTATTTTGCCGGTCAGAAACTGTTGATGAGCAATCAGGAGCGCACTATGCTCAACCTGAAAGCCGTGTTCGCACTGTCAAGTGCGAATAAGCTGAGTGCCGGACTCGAAGCCCGCTACGACTACCTCAAGGCTCCGGCAAGCATCAAGGGACAGACGGCAAGCGACAACACCGAGGCACTCTACATGCAGGACGAGCTGCAACTCTTGGGACTGCTGCACATTACGGCAGGACTGCGACTGAACCGCAACGAGAACTTCGGCTGGCGACTAACCCCAAAGCTCGCCGCCATGCTGAAGGCCGGCGACTGGCGACTAAGGGCATCATGGAGCCAAGGCTTCAAGACCCCTACACTGAAGGAACTTAACTACCAGTATGCCCGCGACATGAACGGCATGATACTCTTTCTAGGCAACCCCGACCTGAAGCCGCAGACATCTAACTACTGGTCGCTGAACGCCGAATACACCATAGGCCGCCTGAACCTCTCTGCCACAGTATATTATAATAAGGTGGGCGACATGATAGCCCTCGTCACTGTGCCAAACTCGGAGGCTCCCGACGCCTACCGAGAGCAGTATGGCGAGATGCTGAGCAAAGTGCGCCGCTACCATAACATGGAGAACGCCAAGACCTACGGCGTTGACTTTACACTGCGCTACACAACCGACAACCTTTCGTTTGGCGGCGGCTACAGCTATCTCGACACCGACGCAAACGTGTATGACACCACTCACGACAAGTTGGTGAACGTGACCATCGACGGCATGGCGCACCACAAAGGCAACGTCTTCGCCACATGGAACCATCAGTTCTCGCCATCGTACAAACTGGGCATCGGCATCTACGGCAAACTATCGACCAAACGCTACTACCAGCTGAACGGCGACGGAAAGGGCTACCAGACATGGCGACTGACAACGACCCACGACCTCGGTCACTCGCGCACCATGGCATATCGCATTGAGGCAGGCATCGACAACATCTTCAACTATGTTGACCGCACGCCCCACGGCCTGCACCTCGGCACAACGACATCCGGCACTACGCTGTTTGCCTCGCTGTCCGTCAGATTTACTAAAGGAAAGAAGATAAAAATAAGCAACAAGTATAATTTAAAGCAAAACAACAATGAAGAAGATTAAATTTTTCGCAATGATGATTGCCGCCGCACTGACAAGCTTCAGCCTTGCAGCATGCAGCGACGACGACGACAACAAAAGTAGCAACATCTCAAACACCGAGCGCTATCAGCAAGAGGTGGATGCAACGGTAAGGGCGCAGAAGACTGGCGACAAGGCAATACTGCTCGTTGCCTTCGGCTCGACATGGCAGCAGGCCTACGACGCATTCGACCTTACGGCGAAGGAATACAAGAACGAGTTCCTAGGCTACGATGTCTATCTCTCGTTCTCGTCGGCTATCTGCATCAACCGCGCCATGGCGGCAGAGAACACCGACGCACGCTCGTTCTACGAGCCAAAATACTGGCTTGAGGCTTTTGGCCGCGTACAGTACAAAGAGGTTGTGGTACAGTCGCTTCAGGTGATTCCAGGTGAGGAATACACCCGCGTCATAAACGCCATGAAGGACTTTGCCAACAACTCCAACGGCGACCTCGACGACAACTACCTCGCCACGATGACCTTGAAGTTGGGCTATCCGCTGATGGCAGAATACCCTTCTGACGTTGACGCTCTCGCCAATGCCCTCCACACCAATTTCGGCAGCTACGCCTCAAAGGGTGCGATGTTGTTCATGGGTCACGGCAATCCCGACACCTACGACACCTACAAGGCAAACATACGCTACACACAGCTTGAGGAGTCGCTGCAGAAGCTTAACAAGAACTACTATGTGGGCACTGTTGATATGAAGGAGAACTTCAAGACCCACGTTCACGAGCGCATGGTTGCCGACGGACTGACCTCGGGCAATGTCTATTGCGCTCCGCTGATGTCGATTGCCGGCGACCATGCCCACAACGACATGGCCGGCGACGACGACGCATGGGACAACGGCTATGAGTACAACGATGAGGGTGAGGTTGAGGACACCAGTTGGAAGCTCTATTTCCAGCACATGGGCTACTCGATTGACGCCGACAGCTACACCGACAACAAGGGAATAGTAAAAGGTCTGCTCGAGTTCTCCAACGTCCGCGCCCTGTACAAGACACACACGAGGAATGCCGAGACCGTTGACTATTATCACTCGAAGAATCCGGAATAAATTTGGAAGTTAAGGAAGTTAAAGAAGATTTGAAAAAGACAACTTTAATTTGGATTATCGCCACGGCAACGCCACTTGCCGCATCTGCACAGATACACCAGAAGCGGGACACTGCCAAGGTGGCGAAGGAGATGAGCCTCAACCCAGTCGTTGTGACTGGGTCGGGGCATCATCAGCGTTTGGCTAATGCCATCACACCAGTACATGTAATCTCTGCAAAGGAGATTGAGGAACAAGGCATCACGACATTCGCCGATGCCCTCATACGCACAATGCCGCAACTGTCGATGGCACCCAACTCAATGGGCTCGCAGCTGCGACTCAACGGACTTAGCGGAAAGTATATCCTCGTTCTTGTGAACGGACGAAAGCTGAGCGGAGAAATGTCGAACAATGCCGACCTTCAGCGCATCAACATGGCAAGGGTGAAGCGCATCGAGATACTCGACGGAGCAGCCAGCTCGCTCTACGGCAGCGACGCCATTGCAGGTGTAATAAACGTGATAACCAACCAGCCGACAAGCGACCTCGTCAGCGTGACGTCAGACACTCGCGTCAGCGGCGAGGGAGTGCTAACCGAGAGCGTCAACCTCGACATCTTCAGCAACGGCTTCGGCTCATACACCTCCTTCAGCCACGACCAGGCCGACAGCTACCGAGTGAACGACTACGAGTATGTGAGCGGAGAGGAAGGCGAGACACAGCGCTCGCTGTCGCCACTGTTCACTGGCTACCGCAGCAACATCTTCGGACAGAAGTTCACGTGGCAGGCCTCGCGCCAACTCGCCTTCAATGCCGGTCTGGAATACAACTACAAAAAGACCGACCGCCCCGACACCAACACAGACATCAGCGGCGGACTGGACTACGAAATGCGCTATAAGTCACTTCGATGGAACGTTGGAGGCATATACAAGTTCAGCGACCGCAACTCGCTGCAAGCCGACTTCACCGTCGATCGCTACCGCTACGGCAAAGAGTACGACTGTGAGACTTCTACCTACAAGATTGGCGACTACGTCCAGTCTAAGAGCCAGCGCATGATGGAGGGCGAGCTGAAAGCCATATTGGGCTTGACTGCACGTTCCACTACCGTCTTTGGCCTCGACTGGCGACAAGACAACCTTGTTACCTCAACAGGCAACATCGACAACCACGTCTATACCCTCGCCGCCTACGCCCAGCACGAGTTTGCCATCGCAGGCGCACTGAAGGGAAACCTTGGCGCACGCTACACCTACCACCGCGAGTTTGGTAGCCACCTCACGCCAAAGGCTGGCCTAATGTACTCTGCCGGCAAGCTCAACTTCCGTGCGACATACAGCAACGGTTTCCGTGCGCCAGGCTTGGACGAGCTATACTACCGCTACTTTTCCGTGAACCGCGGCAAGGCACAAGTGTCGTTCGGCAACAAGGATCTCTCGCCCGAAAAGAGCCACTACGTCTCGCTGAGCGCCGAATACCGCACTTCGCGCTTCGCCCTGTCGGTGATGGGCTACATGAACTTCATCAACGACATGATTGTGAAGGACAACATAACGCTCGACGACCAACTCAGGGCAATGCTCATGAAGGAATTTCCCGAAATGACCGAGGCGCAGGCGCAGTCGATGAGCACCTACGCCAACTATGTGAACAGCGACAAGGGCGAGGTGAAGGGCTTGCAGGTAAACCTCCACGCCAACCCGATAGACGGTCTGAACCTCAACGTGAACTATGCCTACACCTACGCCCGCTCGAAGAGTGGCGACACGTGGACGCTGCTCGACCGCAGCATAAAGAACACGCTGACCATGTCGGCTGGCTACAGCCATGCTTGGGGCATATACCGTCTGAACGCCAATGTAAACTGCCGCATGCAGTCAACCACCTACTACTCGGCTTACAACAACGCCCCCGGCTACGGTGTGTGGAACCTTAACACCACCCACACCTTCACGTTGTCACGTTGGCTCACCATAGAGCCAAGCCTCGGCATCGACAACATCTTTAACAAAGTCGATAACCGCATCGACAGTTCAAAGACAACCTATGCACTCTATTCTCCAGGCAGAATGGTAGTTGCAGGACTAAAGATTAAACTATGAGAAAAATCATTGTGGCTGGGATTGGTCCCGGCAGTACAGACGACATGACGGCGGCGGTTAAGGAAGCTATCCAGACCGCCGACGTCATCGTCGGATATAAATTCTACTTCCTGTTCATACGCCAACTGCTCTCCCCATCGACCGAGTGCATCGACACGGGAATGAAGCGCGAGCGCGAAAGGGCAGAACACGCCTTCAACTTGGCGGAAGCAGGACGCGACGTGGTGGTAATCTCGTCGGGCGATGCCGGCATCTACGGCATGGCATCGCTGATATATGAGATGCGAGAGGAGCGGCAGTCGGACGTCAGCATAACCGTTCTTCCCGGCATCTCGGCATTCCAAAAAGCCGCCTCGCTTCTCGGAGCGCCCATCAGTCACGACTTTTGTGTCATTTCTCTCTCAGACCTCATGACTCCTTGGGCGCTCATTGAGCGGCGCATCACGGCTGCCGCCACTGCCGACTTCGTAACGGCGATATACAACCCTCGCTCTAACGAACGCTATTGGCAACTAAGCAGACTAAAGGAGATTTTCCTGAAAGAGGGACGCAGCAAGGAAACGCCCGTTGGCTATGTGCGACAAGCAGGACGCGAGGGACAGACCGTAAAGGTGACAACCTTGGGCGAGCTGAATCCCGAGGACATCGACATGCTGACGATTGTGATTATCGGGAATAGTCAGACGATAGAGGTGCCCCCCTGCCCCCCAGTGGAGGGTTATGCAATGAGGCATGATTTTCCACATCCTGTAGCGATGATAACTCCCCGCGGCTATTACACGCAGCCAACACCCCCCACCGAGGGGTTGGGAGGCCATATCATGACCCAAAGTTTCCGCACCATCCTCTCCGAACTGAAGCATCCCGACATTCCGCTCGACAAGAAATGGCTGCTATTGCACGCCATCCACACCACAGCCGACTTCGACATGGAGAACATTCTCTACACCGACGACGGCGCAGCGACAAAGATATATGAAAGCATAAAGAGCGGACGGCTGAAAACTATTGTCACCGATGTGACGATGGTGACAAGCGGCATCAGAAAGGCAGCACTCGCACGGTTGGGACTTGAGGTGAAATGCTATCTGCAAGCCCCCCTGCAAGCCCCCCTGCCCCCCGGTGGGGGGTTAAACAGTGCCGCTTCCCAAGCGCAGCCAACACCCCCCACCGGGGGGCAGGAGGGCTATACCCGCACCCAACTCGGCATCCGCCTCGCCGTGGAGGAACATCCCGATGCCCTATTCGTATTCGGCAACGCCCCAACGGCACTTATGGAACTATGTGACCTGATACGCCACGGCAAAGCCCATCCGCAAGGCATCATTGCAGCACCCGTAGGCTTCGTGCATGTGAAGGAGTCGAAACACATGGTAAAGAGTTTCACCCACATACCGAAAATCATCATCGAGGGACGCAAGGGCGGTAGCAACATCGCCGCCACGCTGTGCAACGCCATAATGACACTCGACGATGCCGAACAACTAAAACCAGGACGAGACCTATAAAAAGATGAAAAAAATAACAATAATAGGAATAACCGACCAACAGCCCCCATGCCTCGACAGTCATGTCGAGGAATTAGTCTCCCGCGGAAAAACATTCTCCGGCGGAAAGCGCCACCACAAGCTTGTCGCCCAAATCCTTCCAAAGGAAGCGAGATGGATAGACATCACCGCTCCCCTCGCTGAGGTGTTCGCCCAATACCGCGCCATCGACGACGACATCATCGTCTTCGCCTCCGGCGACCCCCTGTTCTACGGCTTCGCCGCCACGCTGCAAAGGGAGTTCCCCAATGCCGCCATGACCGTCGTGCCCACCTTCAACTCCCTTCAGATGCTCGCCCACCGCATCACCTTGCCCTATCACGACATGACCGTCGTATCGCTGACAGGCCGCCCTTGGAACGCCTTCGACACAGCCCTCATACAAGGCAAGACGAAGATTGGTTGCCTAACCGACAACACCCACACTCCAGGAGCCATAGCGCAAAGAATGATAGACTACGGCTATACACATTATATATTATATATAGGCGAGCGGCTTGGCAACCCTAACGAGGAGCGCATCACCAGATGCACACTCGAAGAAGCGACAAACAAGACGTTTGTTACACCAAACTGCGTCATGCTCACTTCTCCCTCCTCTCTCCCCATTCCTCCCTCCCCCTGCTTCGGTCTCCCCGACGAAGACTTTGCAGTGCTCGACGGTCGTCCAGGCATGATGACTAAGATGCCTATCCGACTGCTATCACTCCAAGCCATGAATCTTGGTCAGAGCAGGGTGATGTGGGACATTGGCTTTTGCACCGGGAGCGTGTCGATAGAGGCAAAACGCATGTTCCCTATGCTCGACATCGTTGCCTTTGAGCGACGTGAGGAAGGACGCAAGCTGATGGCTGAAAACACACGACGCTTCGGCACACCGGGCATAACAGCAATCATAGGCGACTTCTTCCGCCAAGACCTCACAGCACAGCCTCGTCCCGACAGCGTGTTCATTGGCGGGCACGGCGGACGACTCGTAGAGATGATAGCCCGAATCAAACCACTATTGAACACCGGCGGCTGCATAGTGATGAACTGCGTGACGAAGGACAGCAGCGAGAAGTTCCGCGGCACATGCCAGATGCTTGGACTTAAGCTAATGCCCACAACGAGAATACAACTTAACGAACATAACCCAATAGAGATAATGAAATGCGTAAAGCAATAGTAACCATATCGGAAGAAAGCCGACCACTGGCAGAAACCATCCAGCGAGAACTGGGCGGCAACATTCTGCGCCACAATCAGGTGGCAGAACAGTGGAACAACTACGAAGGCTTTGTGTTCATCTCAGCTCTCGGCATCTGCGTGCGCACTATCGCACCACTGCTTGCCGACAAGCACCACGACCCCGCCGTGGTGTGCCTCGACACTACGGCACGCCACTCCATTGCCGTGGCATCGGGACACGTTGGTGGAGCCAACTGCTTGGCTGCCGACGTGGCACGCACGACAGGCGCAGAGCCTATTATAACTACACGCAGCGACAACGAGGGACTTTGGCAACTCGACACCCTTGCCAAGCGCTTTGGCTGGACACTGGAGCGCGAGGACATAAACCAAGAGATAGCCCTCTTCGTCAACCGCCGCCCCACCGCCCTTCTGCTCGAAGTGAGAGACCGCGGCACCGATTGGCTCGAACAAAACCTGCCGTCGCACGTAACCGTGTTCTACAAAGCTGAAGAAATAAAGAAGGAAGATTTCGACTTAATCATAACTATCAGCCCCAAACCCTCTGACTGCCTATTGAGGTATCAACAATGCGCAGCCAATACCCCCCACAGGGGGGAAGGGGGGCACCTCCACTACATTCCCCGCTGCCTCAACATAGGCATAGGCTTGGCACACGATGCCGACATGGATTGCATCTACGAGATACGAAACTGCCTTCTTGAAAACGGCATTAGTCCAAAGGCAATAAAAAGCTTCGCCACCATCGACCTAAAAAAAGACGAGAAAGTGGTGAAGGAACTGCAGCGACGAGGCTACACCTTCCATTTCTTCACTGCCGATGAACTGAAAGAAGTGGAAGTGCCCAACCCAAGCCCAACAGTGGAAAAATATGTTGGCACACCCAGCGTTTGCGAGGCAGCCGCCATACTTACCCTAAAATCATCCTTCACCCCCCCACCGGGGGGCAGGGGGGCACTCCTTCTCCCAAAACAACGAGGATCACAGTGGACCCTCGCCGTGGCAATGGACAGCAGCTTCATTCGCTGTGGACATGTGGAGATTGTGGGCGCAGGACCTGGCGACCCCGAACTCGTTTCTGTTCGTGGGAAGCGGTTACTTCAGCAGGCAGACCTCATACTATATGCAGGAAGCCTCGTTCCACGCGAACTTACCCACTACGCCAAGATTGGAGCTGTGGTAAGGAGCAGCGCATCGATGGCGCTTGAAGAGCAATGTTCGCTGATGAAGGAGTTTACCGACCGCGGCAAGCTCGTCGTGCGCCTGCACACCGGCGACCCTTGCATCTTCGGTGCTATACAGGAGCAGATGAACTTCTTCGAGGCAAACGGCATAAGCTACCACATCACGCCAGGCATCTCGTCGTTCCTTGCCGCAGCAGCCGAGCTGCGCTCGCAGTTCACCATTCCCGAACGCTGCCAAACCATCATACTCACCCGAGGCGAGGGACGCACCCCAATGCCCGAACGCGAGAAGCTGCATCTGCTTGCCCGAAGCCACAGTACGATGTGCATCTTCCTCAGCGCCACACTGGTTGACGACGTGCAGGCGCAGTTGCTTCAGGAATATCCTGCCGAAACACCTGTTGCCGTCTGCCATCACCTTACATGGCGCGACCAAAAGATATGGCGCGGACAACTCTCTGGACTTGCCAACTTGGTGAAGGATAACAACCTCACGCTTACGACGATGATAGTTGTAGGCGAGGCAGTAGGTAATCTCACTTCCCACTCCTCATTCCCCACTCCTCACTCATCACTACCCACTCCTCACTCAAGACTCTACGACCGCAGCTTTACCCATCTTTACAGGAAAGGAGAAAAATGATACTCATATTCGGAGGAACCACCGAGGGACGCAAGGCGGTGAAGGAACTGGAAGAAGCCGGCAAGACGTTCTACTACTCGACCAAGACGGGCGAGCAGAAGGTTGACTTGTGCCATGGCATTGCCGTAAGCGGAGCCATGACAGCCGACAAGATGAGACTGTTTTGCCATGAGCACGACATACGGTTGATAATAGATGCCGCCCACCCTTTTGCCGCACATCTTCACTCGACAGTAGCAGAGGTGGCAGCTAATCTTAAAATTCCTGCCATACGTTTCGAGCGCATCTTTCCGCCGCGCGACAACGACATCTTTTGGTGCGACAACTACGACGAGGCAATCGACCAAATCACCCACGGCAGCATCGTGTTGGCAACAACAGGGGTGCAGAGCATAGCGAAGCTGAAGCGACTTGAAGAGAAAGGCTGCAAAGTGTATTACCACATTCTCGACCGACCATCGAGCATTGCCATCGCAACAGCAGAGGGATTGACACCCGAACAACTGCAAGAGCCTCGACATGCCGACTGCTTGATATTGAAGGAAAGCGGATTGACTGGCGGATACTTGGAAAAGATAGAATGTGCACGACAAAAAGGCATGAGGATTATAGCCCTCCGACGACCCGCAACACCAGCCTACTTCAAGATAGTGAACGGCGAACACGGACTAAGAAGAATGGTGGAGCAACTGCTCCCCGACTTCTATCCGCTTCACAGCGGACTGACTACCGGCACATACGCCACAGCCGCCGCCATTGCCGCCTACAATAGGAGCGTGGCTGCTGGGGTTGTGGGCGTCTCGCCCGCACGAAACACCGTGCCTGTAATACTGCCCAACGGCGAAACAATCCACGTCGAGGCACATTATGCCGACGGCTATGCCTACACGATAAAAGAAAGTGGCGACGACCCCGATGTGACAAACGGCGCAGAGATAAGGGCAAAGGTAGAGCCAACCGACGGAGAACTGACCATCGTTGGCGGCGAAGGCGTGGGACACTTCACGCTCCCAGGCTTCGACTTTCCGCCAGGCGAGGCAGCCATCAATCGTGTTCCGCGCGAGATGATTCGCCACAACCTCAAGAACGCCCATGTAAAGGTGACTATATCGGTGGTTGACGGCGAACGGTTGGCACAACGCACCTTCAACCCACGCCTCGGCATCGTAGGAGGCATCTCCATTGTTGGCGTGTCAGGCATCATTAAGCCCTTCTCAGAAGAAGCCTTTGTGGATAGCATTAGAAGATGTGTGCAAGTGGCGGCATTAGCCCCCCTGCCCCCCAGTGGAGGGTTAAGCAATGCGCAGCCAACACCCCCCACTGGGGGGCAGGAGGGCCAAATAGTCATCAGCAGCGGAGCAAAGAGCGAACGCCTCGTACGCCAACGCTTCCCCACCCTGCCGCCACAGGCCTTCGTGGAATATGGCAACTACATAGGAGCCACCATCTCAATAGCCGACGAGCTCGGTATAAAGAACATCCACCTCGTGATGATGATTGGCAAGGCGGTGAAACTCGCAGCAGGACATCTCGACACCCACAGCCGCCGCTCAACGATGGACAGGCAATTCATCGCCCGCATGCTCGAAGAGGCAGGCTGCACGGCGGACACAGTGGAGAAAGTGGGCACCATAACACTCGCAAAGGAACTGTGGACACTCATACCCGAAGCCCAGCACGACCCGTTCGTCGAAGTCCTCACAAGACATTGCCACAACGTCTGCTCTCCCCTGCTCAAAAACAGTAAACTCGAAATAATAATACTTAAAGAAGAATGAGACAAATATTCATAGCTATGGCTGCGATGCTCGTCTGCGCATCGTGCAGCAACAAAAGCAAGCCAACAGACAACACAGTCGGCAAGACATCGACTGTAGAAATAAAGTATGCCAAAGGATTCACCGTAAGGAACGGTGAAAACGGAATGAGGCTCGTCGATGTAAAAGACCCGCAGAAGGGGAAGTCGAAGACCTACCACTTCGCTCTCGTCAACGGCAGTGGGCAAGGTGTGGCAATACCCGACGGCTACACCCGCATAAACGTGCCGATAAAGCGCACCATACTGATGACCATGCTTCAACTGTCGAACTTCACCGCCCTCAACGCCCACGACGTGGTGAAGGGAATAACCGGCACAAAGAACCTATTCAACAAGGACATCCTTGAACGAGTGAAGCGTGGCGACATTGTCAAGATAGGCATGGAGGGAAATTTCGACACAGAGCTTGTCATGGCAGCCAATGCCGACCTGATTTTCATCTCGCCCTTCAAGCGCGGTGGCTACGACGCTATCAAGGAGTCGGGAGTACCACTTGTCCCACACCTCGGCTACAAGGAGCTCGACCCTCTCGGTCAAGCGGAATGGATAAAGTTTGTGGGCATGTTCATAGGAAAGGAAAAGGAGGCAAGCAAGATTTTCGACGAGATAGCATCGCGCTACAACACGCTGAAGGCAAAGGTGGCAACCACCAAAGAGAGGCCAACAATACTGAGCGGTGAGATGCACGGAGGCAACTGGTATGCCGTTGGAGGCAAGAACTATCTTGCACAGATTTTCCGCGATGCCGGTGCCGACTACATAATCCACGACGAGAACACGGGAGGCGTGCCTATCGAGTTCGAGTCGCTTTATGCCAAGGCTGCCAATGCCGACTACTGGCGCATACTTAACAGCTTCCCCGGCGACTTCAGCTATGACGCATTGGAGAAATCAGAAACTCGCAACAAACTGTTCAAGGCGTTCAAGGAGCGTAAGGTAATCTACTGCAACATGAAACGCACTGCCTACTATGAGATCTCACCTGTTGAGCCAGACAAGGTGCTTGCCGATTTCGTGGCAATCTTCCACCCCGAGCTGATGCCCAAGGATTATAAACCAACATTCTACAAATTATTGAAATGAAGCCAAACTATCTGTTGCTCATCTTGCTGCTCTTAGCAGTAAACATAGTGCTGTTCGTCACCAACTTGCTCATAGGCACGGTAAACATTCCGCTACAAGCCATAGTAGGCATAGTTGGAGGCATACCCGCGATGCTTGAGGATTTTGCAGAGGGCGACCTGACCATCTGGCGCAACATCATCGTAAGCTCGCGTATGCCACAAACCGTAACAGCCATGCTTGCCGGTGCAGGATTGGCTGTCAGCGGATTGCAGATGCAGACCGTGTTCCGCAACCCGTTGGCAGGACCGTCGGTACTCGGTGTGAGCAACGGGGCTTCGCTTGGCGTAGCTTTTGTAGTGTTGCTGTCAAATTCCATTGGTGGTGTGGTGCTTAGCAGATTGGGATATCTTGGCGACGTTGCCATAACCATTGCCGCAATCATAGGTGCCTTGGCTGTTCTTGGACTGATTATCCTCGTTGCACAATACGTACGTGGAAACGTGACGCTACTCTTGATTGGCGTGATGACTGGCTACTTGGCAAATGCCATAATAGGTGTGTTGAAATTCTTCAGTCCAGAGGAAGACGTGAAGGCATACGTGGTGTGGGGATTGGGGTGTTTCTCGCAGACATCGGGCACACAGCTTCTTGTGTTCACCATTCTCATGTGCCTGCTACTGCCACTGAGCATGTTGATGATAAAAACAATGAACATTCTTCTTCTCGGCGACAACTATGCCCGCAACCTTGGACTTGACATTCGCCGCTCGCGCATGGCAGTAATAGTGAGTTCGGGATTGCTGGCAGCTGTAGTGACCGCCTATTGTGGTCCGATAATGTTCATCGGGCTTGCCGTACCACATCTTGCACGCTCGCTGTTCCGCACCAGCGACCATCGGCTTCTGATGCCCGCAACTCTCGTCACAGGTGCGGCACTTGCCCTTGTCTGCAACGTTCTTGCCCGCTTTCCAGGATTTGAGGGAGCACTGCCAGTGAACAGTGTCACTGCACTGGTCGGTGCCCCTATCATTGCTGCGGTGTTGCTAAGGAAAAAAAGTTAGACTAAAAGTTGCGATAGACATTGCGTAGCGCATCAGGATTGCCCATGTCGAACATCTCGCCATCTATCCTCACACCTACCATACCGCATTTCTTGCGCACTGCCTCAAGTGCCGTGGTGAGTTCTATCTCACGCGATTCATCATGGTTCTCGTATGCCTCAAGAATGTCGGCGGCAAGTTGCTCATATACCTCTGGTGTAAGGATGTATTGTCCAAACACAGAATAGTATTCCTTTGAGCCTGTGGCATCTTGAACTCCAAGGAATTCCTCGGCATAATCAGCTGTCGGTTTCTCCGCCATCTGCGACACGTTCATTATGGTGCGTTTCTTGTCCTCCCACACTCCGCTGAGTATTCCATAGCGGCTAACGTCCTCCAGGGGAATGGAATGTATGCTGATTGTCAGCTTGTTGTGCAACTCGTATTTCTCTATCAGCTGCAAGGCGCAAGTCTTGTTGGTCTGACTGCGGTAGATGGTGTCGCCAAGCATGAGCAGCACAGGCTCGTTGCCGGCAAAGTCGCGTGTCTGATATACGGCATGTCCAAAACCACGTTTCTCCGTCTGAATGACATACTGCAGATGCTTGCCAATGTTCTGTATCTGATTCTCATACTCCTGGTTTCGTGCACTGAGTTTGTGCAGATGCTCAGGCGGCAATGGTGTCTCGAAGAAATCACGATAAACCTGACGTTCCTCTTCCGAGCCAAGAACGAGGCAGATGTCCTCAATGCCACTGGCTATGAGTTCCTCAAGCAATATTAGAATTACAGGCTTTACCATTCCGTCAGGACATGGTATCGGGAAGAAATCCTTTTTCAGGCAACGTGTGGCAGGATATAGCCTTGTGCCAAAGCCTGCCACGGGAACAACAGCCTTGCGCACAGCATGAACAGGGCACATCGTAAGCTTGTAGGCCTGCATTCCGCAAGAGTTGAGATAGTCCATCAGCTTCAGCTGCGACTCCTCGTCGCGTGCAAGGAACTGCACCGAGCCATCGCCGTGCGAGCCAACGCCCTTTCCTCCATAAACGAGGGGAAGGATGTTCGGATCGTTGAGGGTTCGCTGCAACTTCGGGGCCTCAAGGGCTCTCGACATCGGGGCAATGTCGCTGTTGAAAAGGTCTTCTGCTTCGGTCATCAATCTGCCCAACGCCTCAACGTCTCCCTCAGCCATGTATCTCGCAGCCTTATCCACAATCTGCTGGTTCTTCACACCAAGGGCATTCTGCAGACGCTCCCCCACTTCGTCTGATGCAAACGGATAGGCACGGTTGAGATCGCTGAGAATGCGTATAGTGTCCTTGGTGGCGCAAAGGTCGGCAAACACCCAATAGAGATGTTTCTTTATATTCAATGCCTGAACCGAGACCTCGTCGCCATCAAAGGTCATGAGGCTTGGCTTCACGCCGAAGGCACACGCCTGGTCGAGACGTCCGCAACGCGACTGTGTACGCAACTCGCCGAGATAAGCGATGTTCATCTCGCCAAGGGTATTCAAGTTCAGTTTATATAATAGATTGAACGCACGCGCCACAAGCACACAGATTGCCGCACTGCTCGACAATCCGCTCTTTATAGGCAACGTCATTGACGTAATCCTAATCCTCACGCCACCCACCTTGTACCATTCAAGCATATAGGATGCCACACCGGCACAATAGCAGAAAAAGGAGCCGGACTTGGCTATATGTTTCAGGTCCTGCTCATGCATGCGGCAAGAGAAGTCGTGCCATATATTTGCCATTTCCGGAGCGTCGCTTATGAGTTCAAACACTGACGATTTCTCAACCTCCGCATAAATGCCTTGCTCGATACCTGTCACAATGGCTGCACCAGGCACAATGTTGGCATTCATTGTTCTATAATGTCCTGCCCAGTCGGAGTGTTCACCAAAAAGACAAAGGCGACCGGGAACGAATAATTGTATCATACTTATATCTCAGTTTTTAGTATTCGAGTACAAAGATAGGTATTTTGCACGATAAATTGAAAATAAATCGAAGAAAATTTGGTCAATAAAGTAATTTTCCTTAATTTTGCACCACATAATATAGTCAAACCTTTAAAAATTATATCGCCTATAGGGAAAAACTTTACTTAACAAGAAAAACAATTAAGTAAATGGAAGAAATGAAGACAATGACCGACGAACAGTTGGCCATTGATTATATGGCGGGTGACAATAGGGCTTTCGACGAGTTGTTGAGGCGCTACAAGAACAAGGTTTTCACGTCAATCTGCAATATGGTAAAGGACAGGGTTGCTGCTGAGGATATCTTTCAGGATGTCTTCATCCGCATCATCGTGGGATTGCGCGAGAACCGCTACACCAGCAAGGGATATTTCAAGTTCTGGGTTGCGAGGATAACTCACAACGCCCTCATCGACTATCACCGCAGGAATAGGATTCTCCTTGCAGACGTCAACGAGGAAAATGACCTCAGCACCCTGAAAGGACAGGATTTTATTGACATCTGCAAGGAGGCAAGCATTGTTCACAAACAAACCCTCGACGATGCGGTGAAACTAATGAACCATCTGCCCGAGCCACAACGCGAGGTTGTATATATGAAATTCTTCGAGAACAAGTCGTTCAAGGAAATTGCCGAACAGACCAATGTCAGCATAAACACGTCACTCGGACGCATGCGCTATGCACTCATAAATATGAGACGCATGGCAAAGGAGCATAAGGTACTATGAGCCTACAGATTTCTCAAATCCCTTATGACTGACAATGGGTCGGAAGCCTTGAATACATAGCTTCCACTGACGAGGACATCCACGCCGGCTGCCACCAATCGTGGTGCTGTCTCCGACTGTACTCCGCCATCGACCTCTATAAGCGCCTTTGACCCGCTCTCAACGATGAGTTGCTTCAGGCGTTTCACCTTCCGTATGGTGTTCTCAATGAATTTCTGACCTCCGAAACCAGGATTGACGCTCATCAGGAGCACCATATCGACATCGCAGATTATGTCCTCCAACACAGAGACTGGTGTGGCAGGATTGAGCGTGACACCAGCCTTCATTCCCGCATCGTGTATTTCCTGTATGGTGCGGTGCAGATGAGTGCAAGCCTCATAGTGTACGTTCATCATCATTGCTCCAAGCTTCGCAGTCTGCTTGATATACTGTTCGGGATGGACAATCATGTAATGCACATCAAGAGCCTTCTTGCACTTTGATGCCACAGCCTCAAGCACAGGAAAACCAAAAGAGATGTTGGGGACGAAAACTCCATCCATCACATCAAGGTGAAGCCACTCGGCATCACTCTTGTTTATCATTTCTATGTCGCTGTCGAGATGTAGGAAATCAGCAGCGAGCAACGAAGGAGATACTATAGCCATAAATACTACTTTTTTCTATTAGTTCAATTCAAACAGAATGGCATCACGACACCATTCTTTTGCAATATCGGACGATAGGTGTAAGCCACAAGGCGTATAAACCTCAGCGTCCTTTCACTTGGCTGCATTTCTTCTTGAGTAAAATCCTTCTTCATAGGCATTGTCGTTTTTTGTTATACTTTTTATTGTATTAAACGGACGGCAACAACCTTTTATTATATCACAACAAGGAAAAATTTTCAGCCTTTTCTTTGGTTCATTCCAAATGGTATTCGCCAAGGTCTTTCATACCATTGATGAAATCGGTAGCGGGCATTCGCTTCTTGCCTGCCAACTGCACCTCGACAAGCTCAAGCACATAATTGTCGCCACACTTGACCAACAGTCTGCGACCATCCACGACTATTGTACCTGGCTTTGCAACAGCACCCTCCTCTGTCTTTCGTGTGGCATAGACCTTAAGCACGGTTTCCTTTCCTGTGGGCGAGACGAGCATTGTCCATGCACCAGGCACAGGACTCAGACCGCGCACGAAATCGTAGTTTTGCTTTGCAGTGCGTGTCCAGTCTATTCGACAAGTGTCCTTGAATATTTTCGGGGCCAACTTTATCTCTTCCTGAGCCTCTATCATCTCGTCCTGCGGCATAGCTTTCGGATGACCGTTTTCCTTTATTATATATTCTATGGTCTTCAAACAAATTTCCGCTCCGAGGTGCATGAGTCCATTATACACATCCTCAACATTGTATTCGTCCTTGATGGCAAACGGGGTCTGCATCAACACCTTTCCAGTGTCAACGCCATGTTCAAGGAAAAATGTCGTCACGCCTGTTGTTGTCTCACCATTTATGACTGCCCAATTTATCGGCGCAGCACCACGATACTGAGGCAGAAGGGCAGCATGAACATTGAAAGTTCCATACTCAGGCATCGACCATATCTCCTCAGGCAACATTCTGAAAGCCACCACAACCTGAAGGTTGGCATTGAGTGAACGTAGCTCCTCAATGAAATCAGCGTCCTTCATCTTCACTGGCTGTAGCACCGGCAAACCATGTTCCAAGGCATATTGCTTCACCGCTGGCGGCTGCAACACACTGCCATGGCGACCAACGGGTTTATCTGGCTGAGTGACCACAGCCACAACATTATATCCATTCTGCACGAGTGCGTCGAGTGTCTCAACGGCAAACTCTGGTGTTCCCATGAACACAATGCGTAAATCTTCTTTCTTCATATACTCTTTTTTTAAATTTTTAATTTTGAGTTTTGAATTATTCTCGCTTTGCTGCGATTAAACAATTCAGAATTGAGTAATTGAGAATTGCTCGAAGAGCAACAATTCAAAACTCAAAACTCCTTTAATTTCAAGTGCGCCAACGAACTTTCATTTTTTAATTATTTAATTCTTTAATTTCAAGTGCGTCGATGACGCACTTGACTCAGTCTTCACTCATATCTGCCACCATCTTGCGATACATGCCATACATCCTTTGTCGAGAGATGTAGCCCTTAAGGTGTTTCTCGTGGTCAAGCACGGGCAACCAATCGGAATGCGTGTGGTCAAACACCTTCATAACGTCGGTCATTGGGGCATCGTCGTTGAGCGTTGCGGCCGGCTGGGTCATCAGTTGCCGCGCCTTGAAGTGGTGGTAAAGCTCAATGCGGAAAACCACATGTCGTATTTTCGTTATGTCAATCTCTCCCAAAAGGTTTCCCGCAGCGTCAAGCACGGGAAGGAAACTGTTGCGGCTACGGCTTATCTTGTGGACAATCTGTCCCAACTCCATATCTGGACTCACAGCATTGTAGTCGCGGTCTATCACACTATCAAGACTCATAAGGGTTAGTATGGCATGGTCGGTATGGTGGGTGATCAGCTTCCCTTGCTTTGCCAGTCGCATACCGTAGATGCTATGTGGCTCAAACATATAGATAGTCAGATAAGAGCACACACTGACAATCATCAGAGGCACAAACAGGCTGTAGCCTCCAGTTATCTCCGCTATGAGGAAAATGCCCGTCAGCGGAGCGTGCATCACGCCCGACATGACTCCTGCCATGCCAAGCAGGGCGAAATTCTTCTCAGGCACATATACACCTATATTATATATGTTCCACAGTCGGGCAAAAAGGAAGCCACTGAAACAGCCAATGAAAAGACTTGGAGCGAACGTACCGCCGCAACCTCCACCGCCGTTTGTCGCCGATGTGGCAAACACTTTCGACAGCATTACCAAAGCCACATAGAGAATGAGCAGATGGCTCTGTCCTGCAAAAAGCGAGTTGCTCATCACTCCATTCCAATCAGCCTCCGTCCTTCCGTTCAACAATAGGTTTATCGAGCTATAGCCCTCGCCAAAGAGCGATGGGAAGAGGAATATCAATAGGCTCAATGTCACGCCGCCAAGGGCAAGCTTCACGTAAGGTTTATCCTTGAACTTGGCAAAGATGTCCTCGCAGAACGTCATGGTGCGGATGAAATATAGACTCATCAGTCCGCAGAAAATGCCAAGCAATATGCAGGCAGGCACACGCTCCACCACCCAGTCGCCGTCGAGATGGAAAGTGAACAACGCCGTGGAGCCACTGAAAATATAGGTGAAGCACGTTGCCGTCACACACGAGATGAGAATTGGCAGCAACGATGCCATGGTAAGGTCTATCATCAGCACCTCAAGCGTGAACACGAGTCCTGCTATTGGGGCTTTGAATATTCCCGCTATGGCTCCCGCCGCACCACACCCGACAAGCAGCATCAGCGTCTTGTTGTCCATGTGGAACAGCTTGCCAAGGTTTGAGCCAATGGCAGAGCCTGTAAGCACGATAGGTGCCTCTGCTCCCACCGAGCCACCAAAACCGATGGTAATGCCCGAAGCCACTACCGACGACCAACAGTTGTGTCCTCGCAGTCGGCTCCGCTTGCTGCTTATGGCATAGAGGATGCGTGTTATACCATGACTGATATTGTCCTTAACGATGTATCTTACAAACAACGAGGTAAGGAAAATACCTATCACCGGATAAACCAGGTAGAGCCAGTTTGCCGACGATTTGTTGAACGAGCTGGTAAGCAACGCCACAATCTGGTTGATGACACCATGCAGCACAAGTGCGGCAACGGCGGAGAAGAAACCCACGAGCAGAGCAAGGAAAAGAACAAAAGCCCTCTCGCTGACATGTTCCTCACGCCAACGGCAGAATTGCCTAAACCAGCCATTATGTTCCGTTTCTTCCGTCATAGTACTATTTCCTTATTATCTCCACCTCACCACCAAGACCAAGTTTGATGATGCTTGACGGCTTATGTGGCTTATGCTCCTGGCGACGTGTCCAGCACACATAATCCACAGCGTCTATTATCTCCTGCGAGATGTCGCAATAGTTCTGTGCCGTTGGCTCGCCTGAGATGTTTGCCGACGTTGACACTATTGCCTTCTGAAACCTATAGCATAGCTCCTTCGAGAAGGCTTCCTGAGTGATTCGCAGTGCTATGCTCCCATCCTCGGCAATGAGGTTTGGAGCCAGGTTCACCGCTCCGTCGAGAATCACTGTCGTTGGCTTGTCAACACAGTCGAGCAGTTCCCAAGCCACCGAAGGTACTTGGCGCACATAGCGCTGCAGCCGTGCATCGCTGTCAACAAGGCAGATAAGTGCCTTTGAGTCCTCACGCTTCTTTATCTTATACACCTTTGCGACAGCCTCTGCATTGGTTGCGTCACAGCCTATTCCCCACACCGTATCGGTAGGATAGAGTATCACCCCACCCTTTCGCATCACCTCAACGGCATTCCTTATGTCTTCTTCTGTCTTCATTGCTTCTTGTCAAAAAATAATTTAATGAGGAGAGAGGAGAGTGGAGAGAGGAGTGAGAATACTTTTGCAAACTATAGGAGAACTCCAAACTTGTTTAAGAGCTATCCCAAGTGCAGCTGACCTGGCTTTCGCTATTCTCTCTCCTCACTCCCCACTCCACACTCCTCACTCCTTAAAACTCACTCGTAAAATGGAATTTTATTTTCTTGAAATCCTCTTGCGCCATGCTCAGGACATAGCCGCTGTCGGCAAGGAACACGTCGCGGCCGTCCTTGTCCTTAGCCATATACTGATACTTGCGCTTCTTGAAATTCTCCAGCTCTGCCTCGTCGTCGCTCTCTATCCAGCACGCCTTGTAGAGATGCACTGGCTCCCAACGGGATTTGGCGTTGTATTCGTTCTCAAGACGATACTGTATCACCTCAAACTGCAGCTGACCAACAGTGCCCACGATCTTCCTGCCGTTGAACTGGTTGACAAACAACTGTGCCACACCCTCGTCCATCAGTTGGTCGATACCCTTCTGCAACTGTTTTGCCTTCATCGGGTCGTCGTTCTCAATATATTTGAACAGTTCAGGCGAGAAACTCGGAAGACCACGGAAATGCAACTGCTCTCCGTCGGTCAGCGTGTCGCCAATCTTAAACATACCGTTGTCGGGCAGACCTACGATGTCGCCTGGCCATGCCTCGTCGATGGTACTCTTGCGTTGAGCCATAAACTGCGTTGGCGACGAGAAGCGCACCGTCTTGCCCTGACGCACATGCAGATAGGGCTTGTTGCGCTCAAACTTTCCGCTACACACCTTGCAGAATGCGATGCACGAGCGGTGGTTGGGGTCGATGTTTGCCGTTATCTTGAAAATGAAGCCCGTAAACTTCGGTTCCTCTGGCTCCACCATTCTTTCCTCTGCCTTCGTGGGTCGTGGACTTGGTGCTATCTCAACAAAGCAGTTGAGCAGTTCCTGCACACCGAAATTGTTCAATGCCGAGCCGAAGAATACAGGTGCCACCTCGGCGTTGCGGTATGCCTCGATGTCAAACTCAGGATAAACCCCGTCAACCAGTTCAAGGTCGTCACGCAACTTCGCTGCGTCAGCCTCGCCCACGTGTGCCTCCAGCTCGCTGCTGTCTATATCCACCTCAACCTTCTCCGTCACGCGCTGCTTGTCAGGCGTAAAGAGGTCGAGCTTGTTCTCATAGATGTTATACACTCCCTTGAATTTCTGACCTTGGTTTATTGGCCAGCTCAGCGGGCGCACCTTAATCTCCAATTCCTGTTCAAGCTCGTCGAGCAAGTCAAACGGATCGCGTCCCTCGCGGTCCATCTTGTTTATGAAGATTATCACTGGTGTGTTTCTCATTCGGCACACTGTCATCAGCTTCCGTGTCTGGGTCTCCACACCCTTCGCGCTATCCACTACGATAATTGCCGAGTCAACGGCTGTGAGCGTACGGAATGTGTCCTCGGCAAAGTCCTGGTGTCCGGGAGTATCGAGAATGTTCACCTTGTAGTCAAGATAGTCAAACTCCATCACCGATGTGGAAACCGAGATACCACGCTGTTTCTCAATGTCCATCCAGTCGGATGTTGCCGTCTTTCTGATTTTGTTGCTCTTTACGGCACCCGCCACTTGTATCTGTCCGCCAAACAACAGGAATTTCTCCGTCAGCGTTGTCTTACCGGCGTCAGGATGCGAAATAATCGCAAATGTCCTTCTTCTGTCAATCTCTTTATTCACAATCTTATATTTTTTATGTTGAAAATTGAATTGCTGCGCATTGCTTTCCAGCGCATTGTTTTCCAGCGCATTGTATTCAAGCGCAGCAATTCAATTTTCAACCTTCAATTTTCAATTTTCAACCTTCAATCTTTCAACCTTTCCACGCATTTCCTCAGCGACTCCTCCCAATACGGAATCTCTATGCCGTATGTCTCCTTTATCTTTGTCTTGTCCAGCACACTATAAGGCGGACGGTTTGCCGCTGTGGGATATTCGCTTGTGTGGAGCGGACTCACATGGCAGGTCGTTATGCCCGCTATGCGGTGTATGGCCTTAGTGAAGTCATACCAGCTTATCACGCCCTCGTTTGAGAAATGGAATACGCCAGGCTTAATGCCTTTCTCCACAGCTGTCATTATTGCCTGTGCAAGGTCAGCAGCATATGTTGGAGTGCCCACTTGGTCGAAAATCACACCCAACTCTGCCTTCTCCTTTCCCAATCTTATCATTGTCTTCACGAAATTGTTGCCAAATGTGCTGTATAGCCACGCGGTGCGGATAATCATCGCACGCTTGCAGAATTTCTGCACTCCCAGCTCACCAGCCAGCTTTGTGCTGCCATAGACGCTGTCGGGCGATGGTGTG
The DNA here is from genome assembly GCA_945833995.1 of uncultured Prevotella sp. Taxonomy (GTDB): domain Bacteria; phylum Bacteroidota; class Bacteroidia; order Bacteroidales; family Bacteroidaceae; genus Prevotella. The sequence goes on along the minus strand of CAMAGM010000018.1, from coordinate 3,415 downwards.
TCGCTCTCCACGTAAGGTTTGTGAGCCTTTCCGTTAAACACATAGTCGGTGGAAATCTGGACAATCCATCCTCCACGCTTCTCCACTGCGGCGGCAAGATAGGCAGGAGCCACGGTGTTGAGCGTCGTGCATAACTCCTTGTTGTCCTCTGCCTTGTCCACTGCTGTATAGGCGGCGCAGTTGATTATGCCGTCAATCTCGTGTCTGCCAACAAAGTCAGCCACTGCCAACTGGTTCGTAATGTCCAGTTCAGCCACGTCTGTGTTGAAGAATTTATGTTGCCCATAATTCTTCTCCAACAGTTGTATCTCATTTCCGAGCTGCCCGTTGCAGCCTGTTACCAATATATTCATAATTCTATTTTTTTAGTGGGTAGAGGGGAGAAGGTAGAGGGTAGAGATATGTTCTACCCGTGTTTTCTCGGCAGTTCAGTACCCTCTCCTTTCTACCCTCTCCCTTCTACCTTCCATTTTTCTTAATTCTTAATTTTTAATTCTTAATTCAAAACTCCAGCCCTTCCTTCTTGTCCTTGAAATAGTAGTCGTTCAACATTCCTATCAAGGTCGTTATCTCCTTCACGGCATGCGCCGTATCAGGACTGATTTCCTTTTTCTGCAGTCGGAGCATCATCATGCCGTATAGCGAGTTGAAACAAGTCTCTATCTCGTTCTCCTCCTTGTTCGCTCCGCGGTTGCGCAGCTCCACTATATAGGGCAACACCTTATAATATTCCGACGTGTAGAAAGGATATTTCGTGCTTTCCAGCAGTTGGGCATGCAAGTCGGCAAGCAGCGTCAGGGTCGTCTTGTTTATCTGCAGATGCCCCTTCTCCCTGCAGCCTTCCTCGTTCATCATCCTTATAAGGTTTCCAAACCAGTCGGCCTCATCCTCCTTCTGCTCGTCGCTGTAGTCAAACTTGTCGATATACTCCCTGCGGATTCTCGACAGCGAGCATCCGAACGCCCTTATCGTGTCTTCCACTTGCCACATATACAATATATACTCGGCAATATTTGTTTTTCGTAATTCCTGAGCGATAAACATTTCTTCTTACCTAAAAAAATACTCTATTCCTTAATTGTTTATACCAAAAAACCTATAGAGGTTGGTCACCGTGCCCAAGAACATGATGATGGAGCACAGCACCACAATCGACCCTATCACCTGATTGATTAGCTTTATGCCGTTGTCGTCAAACTTGCCACGGATCTTGTCAATAAGCCATGTCAGGCCAAACCACCACAGCAAGGCTCCAAACACGATGCTCATGAAGCCCACCACCATCTCGAAAGGATGGTCAGGCATGACGAATGCAAACTGGGCATAGCACGCCACGAACAGGAAAATGATGAGCGGATTGGAGAACGTCACGAGGAAGGCGGTCATTCCGTTGTGGAACAGCGTCCCCTTCCCGTTGCCCGACCTATGTATCTTCTTTGTCGGGTCCGACTTGTATGTGTAGATTCCAAACGCCAGCAGCATCACGCTTCCCGCTATCTGCAGGTACATCTTCGTCTGCTGGTTGCTCAACACGTCCATCACATAGCTCATTCCGTAGCCCGTGATGGCAGCATAAATCATGTCACTCAACGCAGCACCAATACCTGTAATAAAGCCATACCATCTGCCCTTGTTCAGCGTACGCTGGACACAAAGCACACCCACCGGACCCATCGGAGCCGATGCGATTAGGCCTATCAACATCCCTTTAAAGATGAAGTTTAATATATCAATATGTATCTGAAACGGCATAACGAGTGCAAAATTGCGAATTTTTTGCTAAATATACAAGTTTTTTCCCTTATTTTTTTTGAATAATCATATATTTTTCCTAACTTTGCCACCAAAATCAGAAAACTACATAAAATATTAACTCAAATAAGCAATGAACGCGCAACCAATTATGAAGCCGTACGTCATCGGTTTGGACTTGGGTGGAACCAATTCCGTTTTCGGTATCGTTGATAGCCGTGGCGACATCAAGGCAACGACGGCAATCAAGACACAAAGTTATGATAATGTCGAGGATTATGTAAACGCAGCCGTTGAGGCACTGCAGATAATCATCGACCAAGTAGGTGGCATTGAGAAAATCAAGGCCATGGGTATTGGAGCACCTAATGCCAACTACTACACAGGATGCATCGAGAAGGCTCCAAACCTCGTTTGGGGCAAGGGCATCGTTCCGTTGGCAAAGATGTTCAGCGACCGTCTCGGCATTCCAGTTGCCATGACAAACGACGCCAACGCCGCAGCTATTGGCGAGATGACCTATGGCGTGGCACGAGGCATGAAGAACTTCATCGTCATCACCCTCGGCACTGGCGTAGGCTCAGGCATCGTGGTTAACGGACAGCTTGTCTATGGCAGCGACGGCATGGCAGGCGAGCTCGGTCATGTCACCATGGTACGCGGCGAGGAAGGCCGTCTCTGCGGCTGCGGTCGCACAGGCTGTCTTGAGGCATACTGCTCTGCCACTGGTGTGGCACGTACGGCACGCGAGATTCTCGCCAATAGCGAAGAGCCTTCACTGCTGCGCGAGCTCAACCCCGAGAACATCACCTCGCTCGACGTAAGCATTGCCGCCGGCAAGGGCGACAAGATAGCCAATGAGATTTTCGAGTTCACTGGCAAGATGCTCGGCGAGGCTTGTTGCGACTTCGCTGCCTTCAGCAGCCCCGAGGCTTTCATCTTCTTCGGCGGACTGATAAAGGCAGGCGACCTCATCATGAACCCAATCAAGAACGCCTACAATGCCCACGTCCAGAACATCTTCAAGGGCAAGGCACAGTTCCTCGTCAGCGGACTCGACGGTGCGTCAGCCGCAGTCCTCGGTGCAAGTGCCATAGGTTGGGACATCCAATAATTTTTCCTTCATAAAAATCGAGAGGGAGTATGTCAGCTCATAGCGGCATGCTCCCATTATTTTTTTACCCCTAACCACTATATGCGGTCGCATCAAAACCCAGGGCCGCTATAACCCTACACTCTACATCATTTAAGGGTAGCCACCTTGTTTACAACAGTTTGAGAAGTTTGAATAGTTTGTTCGGTTTTTGTACTTCGCCATCCTTCGGTATGGTCTCGGGATGCCTTCGAGACGAGTTCGGGACGATTGTAAGGAATTTTATGGTATTATAGTTAACGATGGAGATAATTCGGCGAGGTGTGGGTGAGACACCCACAGCACTGTATATTCGACAGAATCCGTGTGTTCAGTGGCTAAAAAAGGGAGTATGGAAGCCACAATACCCCTGTTATTTCTCGGAAGGGGGTCAAAAACGGTACCTATCGAGTTCACTCCTTGCACAAAATATGTTAAAACAGGGCATTTTTGAGCGATTTTTTAGTTAAAAAACTTTTCTACTATCACTACTATCACCCCTTCTATCACCACTCAACAGCTTGTAAATAA
>CAMAGM010000017.1 GCA_945833995.1 uncultured Prevotella sp. | reverse complement strand
TCAAGTTAAAAATCGGAGAGTTCTCCAAGTTGATGCAGGTGACAGTGAAGACACTGAGACACTATGAAAGCATCGGACTGCTTTTGCCGTCGGAGGTTGACGAGTCGAGTGGCTACCGCTACTATCGTCTGGAACAGATGCAACGTCTGAACATGATACGTGAACTGAAAGACGTTGGCTTCTCGTTGGACGAGATAAGGAGCTTGTATGAGGCTGATACGCACACGCCAACGATAGGACAGCTGAACAGGAAGATACGCGAGTGTGAAAAGGAACTGAAGTCCCTTATGTCTCGCCGCCGCCAGCTCATCGAGATGATGAACTCTCGTAAAAACATTAAAAAAATGGACAAATTTTCTATTCAGTCATTGCCAGCCATCATCGTGGCTTCGCACCGTAGTATAATAAAGGAATACAGCGCACTTGGCGACCTGTGTGTCAACGTCATAGGACCGGAGATGCAACGCCTTGGCTGCAAGTGCTCTCCATCGGGCTATTGCTTCACCATAGAGCACGACAAGGAGTATAAGCCTACTGACATCGACATCGAGTATTGCGAGCAGGTGGAGGAGATGGGCGAGGACTCTGCCGTGATAAAATTCAAACAACTCGACGCTGTGCCCAAGGCATTGTGCATGAAGCACTATGGTCCCTACGACCGCTTCTACGAGTCGTACACCGAGGCATTAAAGTACATCTACGACAAGGGATATCATGTGAATGGACACCCAAGAACCGTATATGTAGATGGCATCTGGAATGAGGAAGACCCCGAGAAGTGGCTGTCGATTATTCAGATACCGGTAGAGTAGTAGAGATTTTGGAGGGTAGAAGGTAGAGGGTAGAGGGTAGAGATTACCAAACTACCGAGACAACCATATAGCATGAAAATGCGGGTAGAACTATTCTCTACCATCTACCCTCTACCATCTACCCTCCATTAATTTATCACCCAAAAGCTCAAAAACTTTGCAAATTGTTTTGTGGAAAGAAGAAATGTTGTTACCTTTGCACCTAATTTATAAGAAAAAGAAACTTTACCCCCGTTCGTGTAGGGGACAACAATAACAAAAACAACTTGCAAATTTATGAAAGTATTAAAGTTCGGCGGAACGTCCGTAGGTTCCGTAGAAAGCATTTTAAGTCTGAAGAACATTGTTGAGCAGCAAGCTCAGCCCGTGATTGTAGTGGTCAGTGCTCTTGGTGGCATAACAGACAAGCTGATAGCCACGTCGCGCCTTGCACTGAAAGGCGACGAGGAGTACAAGACAGAGTTTGACGCCATCGTAACGCGCCACCACACAATGGTGAACACCATAATCAGCGACACGGCAGAGCGAACCCGCTTGCTCAACGTTGTTGACAGTCTTCTCGACGAGCTACGCTCAATCTATTACGGTGTGTATCTTATCCGCGACCTCAGTCCCAAGACCAGTGCTGCCATCGTCAGCTATGGCGAGCGACTGAGCAGCAACATCGTCGCCACATTGGTGAACGGTGCGGAGTGGAAGGATTCACGCGAATTCATAAAGACAGAATTCAAGTTCGGCAAGCATATCCTCGACAGTGAGCTTACCAACCAGCTTGTAAGGGAGGCTTTTGCCGAGCTGCCTCAGATAACCATCGTGCCTGGTTTCATCAGCAGCGACAAGTTCTCGGGCGAGGTGACAAACCTCGGCCGTGGAGGAAGTGACTATACTGCCTCAATCATTGCCGCAGCCCTCGATGCCGAGGTGCTTGAGATTTGGACCGATGTGAACGGCTTCATGACAGCCGACCCACGTGTCATACATTCAGCATACACGATAAACGAGCTAAGCTATGTGGAGGCAATGGAGCTTTGCAACTTCGGCGCCAAGGTGATCTATCCTCCAACGATATACCCAGTGTGTGTAAAGAACATACCGATAAAGGTAAAGAACACATTCAATCCCGACGACCCAGGGACAATAATAAAGGACAAGATAGACAACGACCGCAAGCCAATCAAGGGTATCTCAAGCATCAACGGCACCACGCTAATCACCGTGACAGGTTTGTCGATGGTGGGTGTGATAGGTGTGAACCGAAGAATATTCACTGCCCTTGCCGACCATGGCATCTCGGTGTTCATGGTGTCGCAGGCATCGTCGGAGAACTCAACGTCAATAGGTGTGCGCGACGAGGATGCCGACGAGGCAGTACGCGTGCTCGACTTTGAGTTTGCGAAGGAGATAGAGACAGGCGCTATGTACCCAATGCACGCTGAGAGCGGACTTGCAACAATTGCCATCGTGGGCGAGAACATGAAGCACACGCCAGGTATTGCAGGAAAGCTGTTCGGAACACTCGGACGAAGCGGTATCTCGGTCATTGCCTGTGCACAGGGAGCGTCGGAGACGAACATCTCGTTTGTGGTGGATTCAAAATACCTTCGCAAGTCGCTCAACGTGCTTCACGACTCGTTCTTCCTGAGCGAGTACAAGGTGCTGAACCTCTTTATCTGCGGTGTGGGTACCGTTGGTGGAAACCTAATCTCACAGATTCACTCGCAATATGAAGAGCTGATGCGCACACGCCGACTGAAGCTCAACGTGGTGGGAATAGCCAGCAGCCACAACGCCATTTTCACCCGCGACGGCATCGACCTCGGCAACTACCGCGAGGCATTGGAGAAGTCGGCACCAAGCAACCTTGAGCATCTGCGCGACGAGGTGATAGGCATGAACATCTTCAACAGCGTGTTTGTGGATTGTACGGCAAGTGGCGACGTGGCTGGCTTGTACCAGACTTTCCTTGAGCACAACATATCGGTGGTTGCTGCCAACAAGGTGGCTGCGTCGAGCGACTATGCAAGCTATGCCAAGCTGAAGGAAACGGCGTTGAGACGTGGAGTGAAGTTCCTGTTTGAGACCAATGTGGGAGCTGGATTGCCAATAATCGGCACTATAAACGACCTTCGCGACTCTGGCGATAAAATACTTAAGATAGAGGCAGTTGTGAGTGGTACGCTCAACTTTATCTTCAACGAGATTGCCGCCGACGTGCCATTCTCTGAAACCGTGCGCCGAGCCAAGCAGCAAGGCTATAGTGAGCCTGACCCACGCATCGACCTCAGCGGAAAGGACGTTGTGAGAAAGCTCGTCATACTTGCCCGCGAGGCAGGCTACAAGGTTGAGCAGGACGATGTGGAGAAGCACCTCTTCGTTCCCGACGAGATGTTTGAGGGCAGCATAGAGGAGTTTTGGGAGAATCTGCCAAAGCTTGACGCCGACTTCGAGGCAAAGCGAAAGGTGCTGGAGCAGGAACACAAGCGCTGGCGTTTTGTGGCAAGAATGGACCACGGCAAGACGCAAGTGTCGCTGGTGGCAGTTGACGAGCACCACCCGTTCTACGGTCTTGAAGGATCAAACAACATTGTACTGCTGACCACTGAGCGCTACAAGGAATACCCGATGCTCATACAAGGCTACGGTGCAGGCGCTGGTGTGACCGCCGCCGGAGTGTTTGCCAATATAATGTCGATAGCGAATATATAGTTTATAGTTGACGAGTGAAGAGATAAATATGAAACACATTATTATATTAGGCGACGGAATGGCTGACCATGCTGTGGAGAGGCTCGGTGGAAAGACGCTTCTGCAACATGCCGACACTCCATATATGGACATGCTGGCAAAGAAAGGACGCACGGGACGACTTGTGACAGTGCCAGACGGATATAGCCCTGGCAGCGAGGTTGCCAATACCGCAATCCTCGGCTACGACCTCGACAAGGTGTACGAGGGCCGTGGACCACTTGAGGCAGCAAGCATCGGCTACGAGATGCAGCCAGAGGACATGGCTATCCGTTGCAACATAATAACACTCGCCGACGGAAACATCAAGAACCACCATGGTGGACATCTGACCACTGAGGACGGCGACAAACTGATAAAACTGCTCGACGAGAAACTGGGCAACGACCGCGTGAGGTTCATAACGGGAATACAATACCGCCATCTGCTCGTAATCAAGGGTGGAAACAAGCACATCGTCTGCTCCCCACCCCACGACCATCCCGACCAACCTTGGCAGCCACTCTTGGTGAAGCCTGAGGAAGGCGGTGAGGAAGACGGAAGAATGACACCACAGGAGACCGCCGACCTGATAAACGACCTAATCCTGAAGTCGCAAAAGATATTGGAGGAACACCCTCTGAACAAGCAACGCGCAGCCGAGGGCAAGGACATGGCAAACTCGATATGGCCATGGAGCCCAGGCTATCGTCCGTCGATGGAGACCATTGGCGAGATGTTCCCAGAGGTGAGGCAAGGCTCGGTGATATCTGCCGTTGACCTGATAAGGGGCATAGGACACTATGCTGGTTTGAAGATAGTGGTCGTAGATGGTGCCACAGGACTCTACAACACCAACTATGAGGGCAAGGCACAAGCCGCGATAGAGGCGTTGAGGAACGACGATTTCGTATTCCTTCACGTTGAGGCAAGCGACGAGGCGGGACACGACGGCGACCTCGACCTGAAGCTGCGCACTATAGAGAATCTCGACCGACGCATCGTGGAGCCTATATATAATGAGGTGAAGACATGGGACGAGCCAGTGGCAATAGCCGTGTTGCCCGACCATCCTACGCCGGTTGAGATACGCACCCACGTCAAGGAGCCAGTGCCATTCCTAATCTACTATCCTGGCATTGAGCCTGACGAGGTGAGGGAATACGACGAGGTGAGCTGCGTGCGCGGAAGCTATGGCTTGCTTAGGATGCAGGAGTTTATGGAAACATTTATGAAATGAACATAGAAAGATATGAGATATTATAGTACAAACGGAAAGGCACCGATGGCTACGTTACATGAGGCAGTAGTCAAGGGACTTGCGGGCGACCGCGGGCTTTACATGCCAGAGACAATAAAGGCCTTGCCTCAGTCGTTTTTTGACAACATCGACAAGATGTCGTTCCAGGAGATTGCGTTCACCGTGGCACAGGCTTTCTTCGGTGAGGACGTGAACGAGGACGACCTTCGCAAGATAGTATATGACACACTGTCGTTCGACTGCCCAGTGGCACGCGTCACCGACAACATCTACAGCCTTGAGCTGTTCCATGGCCCTACGTTGGCATTCAAGGACGTTGGCGCACGCTTCATGGCACGCCTGCTGCAATACTTCATACGTCAGGAGGGCAACGAGGAGGTTAACGTGCTCGTAGCCACGAGTGGCGACACTGGCAGTGCCGTGGCAAACGGTTTCCTTGGTGTTGACGGGATCCATGTCTATGTCCTCTACCCTAAGGGCAAGGTGAGCAAGATACAGGAAAGCCAGTTCACCACGCTTGGCAAGAACATCACAGCCGTTGAGGTTGACGGAGTGTTCGACGACTGTCAGGCTTTGGTGAAGAACGCATTCATGGACGAGGAACTGAACAAGCACATGAAGCTTACGTCAGCCAACTCGATTAATGTTGCCCGCTTCCTGCCACAGGCATTCTACTATTTCAACGCCTACGCCCGAATGAAGGCAATGGGCAAGGCAAACGAGATGGTTGTTTGCGTGCCAAGCGGAAACTTCGGAAACATCACCGCAGCACTGTTCGGCCATCGTATGGGACTGCCGATAAAGCGTTTCATTGCCGCCAACAATGCCAACGACATTTTCTACAACTACCTGCAGACAGGAAAATATGAGCCAAAGGCAAGCCGACAGACCATAGCCAACGCCATGGACGTGGGCGACCCAAGCAATTTCGCTCGCATCTATGACCTTTACAAGGGCGACCACAAGGCTGTTACATCGCTCATCAGCGGTGCCACATACACCGACGACATGATACGCGAGACGATGCGGCAGTGCTATGCCGACAACGGCTACATTCTCGACCCACACGGAGCCTGTGGCTTCCGAGCCCTGAGCGAGCAGCTGAAGGCAGGCGAGACAGGCGTGTTCTGCGAGACGGCTCACCCTGCAAAGTTCAAGGACACCGTAGATGCAATCATCGGTGCTGAGGTAGAGATTCCCGAGCGTCTTGCAGCCTTCATGAAGGGCAAGAAGCAGAGCGTGGAAATGGGCAAAGGTTTTGCAGAGTTCAAAGACTATTTGATTTCTCGTTAAAAATTACTTAAATGTTTTGCCAAGTCAAAAAAAAGCAGTAATTTTGGAGGCTCTTAGAAAGCGAAAACGCGTCAGACTGGCTTAAAAGCGGCTTAAATCGAGTTTTCGGCTTTCATCAAGGAGTTGACGGGAATTAAATCAAAAAAGAAATAAAATAACGAATGGATCAGACATTAGATCAAGACAGAATCATTAAAATCAACATCGAGGAGGAAATGAAATCCTCATACATCGACTACTCAATGTCGGTGATAGTGGCACGTGCCCTCCCCGATGTGCGCGACGGTTTCAAGCCTGTCCACCGCCGAATACTCTACGGTATGATGGGCGTGGGCAACACGAGCGACAAGCCATACAAGAAATGTGCCCGTATCGTCGGTGAGGTGCTCGGTAAGTATCACCCACACGGCGACAGCTCCGTATATGGAGCATTGGTGAGAATGGCACAGGAATGGAACATGAGATACACACTCGTCGATGGCCAGGGCAACTTCGGCTCAGTCGATGGAGACTCTCCAGCAGCCATGCGTTACACTGAGTGCCGCCTCTCAAAGATGGGTGAGCACATCATGGACGACCTTGAGAAGGACACCGTGGATATGACAAACAACTTCGACGACTCGCTGACAGAGCCGACAGTCATGCCTACGAAGGTGCCAAACCTGCTTGTGAATGGTGGTAATGGTATTGCCGTCGGAATGGCGACAAACATTCCTACACACAATCTCGGTGAGGTGATAGACGGTTGTTGCGCCTACATCGACAACAACGACATCGACACCGATGGACTTATGGAGTACATCAAGGCCCCAGACTTCCCAACGGGTGCATACATCTACGGCATACAGGGAGTAAGGGATGCCTACGAGACAGGCCGTGGACGCATCGTAATGCGAGCCAAGGCAGAGATAGAGACAGGCGACACTCACGACAAGATTGTCGTTACGGAGATTCCATACGGCGTGAACAAGGCAGACCTTGTGAAATACATAGCCGACCTCGCCAACGAGAAGAAGATAGAGGGCATCAGCAACGTGAACGACGAGTCGGGCCGTCAGGGTATGCGTATCGTTGTTGACGTGAAGCGCGACGCCAACGCCAATGTCATCTTGAACAAGCTCTTTAAGATGACTGCCCTGCAAAGCTCATTCTCAGTGAATTGCATTGCATTGGTGCATGGTCGTCCGAAGCTCCTTTCGCTGAAGGAATGTGTGAAGCATTTCGTTGACCACCGTCACGACGTTACAATACGCCGCACCAAGTTCGACCTTAAGAAGGCACAGGACCGTGCCCACATACTTGAGGCACTCATCGTGGCTTGCGACAACATCGACGAGGTGGTGCACATCATCCGCGCATCGAAGACTCCACAGGAGGCTATAGAGAACTTGGAGAACCGTTTCAACTTCGACGAGATCCAGGCACGCGCCATTGTGGATATGCGTCTTCGCCAGCTGACAGGCCTTCAAATGGACCAGCTGCACAACGAATACGACGAACTGCAGAAACTGATAGCCCACTTGCAGCAGATTCTCGATGACCCTGAGCTGTGCAAGAAGGTGATGAAGGACGAGCTCCAGGAAGTGAAGGAGAAATATGGCGACGAGCGTCGCACGGAGATAAAGTACTCAAGCGAGGAATTCAATGCAGAGGACTTCTATCCAGACGACCCAGTGGTGATTACCATCAGCCACCTCGGCTACATCAAGCGTACTGCCCTTACGGAGTTCCACCAGCAGAGCCGTGGCGGAGTGGGAAGCAAGGGAGCACAGACACGCGACCAGGACTTCACCGAATATATCTACCCCGCCACGATGCACAACACGCTGCTGTTCTTCACCCAGAAGGGACGTTGCTACTGGCTCAAGTGCTACGAGATACCGGAGGGCGCGAAGAACGCAAAGGGACGCGCCATACAGAACATCCTGAACATCGAGGCAGACGATGCCATCAACGCCGTGCTGCGCATAAAGAAGTTCGACGACGAGGAGTTCGTTAAGTCACACAACGTGGTGTTTGCCACCAAGAACGGTTTAATAAAGAAGACCAGCCTTGAGGCATACAGCCATCCACGCGCCAACGGTGTGATAGCCATCAACATTTTGGAAGGCGACCAGGTGGTGGGAGTACGTCTGACAAACGGCAACAACGAGTTGCTTCTTGCCAACCGCAACGGTCGTGCCATACGTTTCAACGAGAACGAGGTGCGCACTATGGGACGCGTATCGACAGGTGTGCGTGGTATGCGCCTTGACGAGGGTGACGACGAGGTGGTAGGAATGGTTTGCGTTAGCGACCCTGAGAAGGAAACCATCATGGTGGTGAGCGAGAACGGCTACGGAAAGCGCAGTGACATAGAGGACTACCGCAAGACTGCCCGTGGCGGCAAGGGTGTGAAGACACTGAGCATCACGGAGAAGACGGGAAGGCTTGTAGCCATTAAGGTCGTAACCGACGAGAACGACCTTATGATCATCAACAAGAGCGGAATACTGATTCGTCTCAAGGTTGCCGACGTTCGCGTTATGGGACGTGCCACACAGGGCGTGCGCCTCATCAACCTCACGAAGAAGAACGACACCATCGCCAGCGTATGCAAGGTGTTGAGTGCGACGGATGAGGAAGTGATACCAGAAGACCTTGAGTCGCAAGAGAGTCAGGAGAATCCAGACACTACCCCAACAGAATAAACTATTAATCTCAAATAACTACGCTTATGAAGAAATTTATGTTCATGGCAGTGGCTTTGGCATCAGCCGCTACTGCTTTTGCCCAGGACGACCTGGTAAAGCAAGCACTAAAGGAGAAGAATCCAGCAGAAGCTGTTAAGATTATTACTCCCGCATTGACATCCGATCAGACGACAAACAAAGCCGCAGCATGGGGTGCCATGAGTGACATTCAGTATCAGTTCTACACAAATGCCTACGAGCAGATGGTGCAGAACCAGTTCAAGCAGGAGAAGACTCCTATCGACACCATCGGTATGTATAATGGTGTGATTGAGTCGTTCAAGGCTGCCTTCAAGTGCGACGAATTTGACATGCAGCCAAACGAGAAGGGAAAGGTGAAGCCAAAGTACCGCTCAAAGAATGCCTCACGCCTGTCTGCCGTTCGCAATACCCTTATCGACGCTGGTAGCTACTACTACGGCGCAAAGGAGTATGGCAAGGCCCTCGACGCTTGGGGAGTATTCGTCAACAGTGCCGACGCAGCAATGTTTGAAGGCAAGATCCAGAAGGACAGCACTTACTATCTTATCGCAGACTATGCCGCTTTGGCAGGTTATCTCAGCAAGAACTATGACAGTGCCGTTAAGTTTGCCACGATAGCCATCAACGATGCCAAGGTGAAGTCTGAGGCTCTGAACATCCTCCTCTCATCACAGAAGGAGACATGTAAGACCAAGGAAGACTCAGTAGCTTACTTCAACAACCTGAAGGAGCTGCGCGCAAAGGACCAGAGCGAGTTGGCTATCCTCTTCGCCATCAACGAGTATCTCTCTCAGGGCAACCGCCTTGCTGAGAAGGAGGCTTGGTGTGCAGAGGAAGTTAAGAAGGCACCTAACGACAAGTATGTTTGGGCATTCCTCGGTGAGAGCCAGATGAACCAGCAGAAATATGAGGAGGCAGTGGCTTCGTTCAAGAAGTCGTTGGAGATCGACCCAAGCTTCATTGAGGTTGAGTACAACCTGGGAGCAAGCCTCGTGCTTCAGGCAACAGCCATGAAAGACCAGCTCTCTGGTGCCACAGGCCGTCTGAGCGCTGCCGATGCAGAGAAAGTGAAGGCTGTTTATACAGAGGCAAAGAACCATCTTGAGAAGATTAGGCAAGCTGATCCTAACCGCGAGAAGGTGAACTGGGCATACACCCTCTATCAGGTTTACTATGGTCTGGGCGATGCTGACAAGGCTGCCGAGATTGAGAAAATTATCGGAGGAGGTTATTAATAGATGATGAAGAAGCTTATCGCTATAACGCTTCTCTTATTGACAATAATACCGTGCTTGAGAGCTCAGCGCAAAGAGATTTCTCAAGCGCGGTCTTATATTAAGAGTGGCAAGGACTTGGACAAGGCAGAGAAACTGTTGCGCGGAGTCATTGAGAACGACTCAGCCAGCCGTGAGGATCCGCGTGTCTATTCCTATCTGCTCCAGTCGATAGAGAAACAATATGCTGAAGGCAACGAAAAACTATACTTAAAGCAACAGTACGACACCACGGCTCTCTTTACGCTGACGAAAAAACTGTTTGACGTGGCTGAAACACTCGACAGCATCGATGCACGACCTGACGAGAAGGGTAGGATGAAGACGAAATACCGCTCAAAGAACGCAGCAATGCTCAACACTTGCCGTCCCAACCTATTCTTCGGCGGAATGTATCACATACGCAAAGGCAATTTCGAGAATGCCTATTCGCTGTTTGATACCTATTTAAAATGTGCGACACACCCGATGTTCGAGAACTACAACTACAACATGACAGACAGGAAACTGGCAGAGGCTGCCTATTGGGCAACATTTGCCGGCGCGCGACTCGACAGTACGGCGATGGTGTTGAAGTATGCGGAATTGGCAGAGGCGGACACTACGAAGCTGCGCTTCCTACTGATGTATGAGGCATTGGCTTACAACAAGATGGGCGATATGGACAAATACGAGGCTACACTGAAGCGTGGCTTTGCCCACTATCCGCTCTTCTCGTTCTATTTCCCCCACCTCATCGACCTGTACAACGCCACGGGAGAGCTTGAAAAGGCGCAACACCTCTGTGACGAGGCTCTTGAGATTGCCCCAGACAACATCCTTTTCCTCTATGCCAAGTCGAACGTCCTGCTGTCGCTTGGACTTAACGACGAGTGCATCGAGGTAACAAACCGCATCGTTGGGCTCAACGACTCCATTGCTGAGCCATACTACAACATCGGGATGGCGTATCTTAACAAGATCGTTGAACTGGAAAAGGTGAGCAAGAGGCACGACAAAGCCAAAATCAAGGCACTCTACCAAAAGGCAATGCCTTATTTGGAGAAGTATCGTGAGCTTGCGCCCAACGAGAAAAAGAAGTGGGCTCCGGCCCTTTACAGGGTGTATTTGAACCTGAATATGGGTCGTCAATTCGATGAGATAGACAAAATATTGGCTAACGAAAAGCCATAATTGTAGCGTTTAGGAATTATTAACGTCAGAAAATGAACGATTATAAATATAAATTGCTACCTTTGTGGTGTAAATAGTGATTAACAAAAACTTAAAACATAACGCATTAATATGGAAAACAATTCTCAACTTATCGCTCAGTGCGAAGCTAAAGCGCAGCAGTGGTTGTCTCCTGCATTTGACGAGGAAACCCGTCAGCAAGTTCAGGCAATGCTTGACAAGGAAGACAAGACCGACCTTATTGACGCCTTCTACCAGAATCTCGAATTCGGTACGGGTGGTCTCCGTGGTATCATGGGTGCAGGCACAAACCGCATGAACAAATATATTGTCGGCATGGCGACACAGGGCTTCGCCAACTATCTCCTGAAGGCTTACCCTGGCAAGTCTGACCTCGCCGTGGTTGTTGGACACGACTGCCGCAACAACGGACGTATGTTTGCCGAGACGGTTGCCGACATCTTCTCTGCCAACGGCATCAAGGCATATCTCTTCGAGAGCCTCAGACCTACACCAGAGATCTCGTTCGCTATCCGTCAGCTCCACTGTCAGGCAGGCGTTAACGTTACTGCAAGCCACAACCCACGTGAGTACAACGGCTACAAGGCTTATTGGGAAGACGGCGCACAGGTGCTCGCCCCACACGACAAGGGCATCATCGACGAGGTGAACAAGGTAACAATCGACGACGTGAAGTTCGAGGGCAACAAGGAACTCATCGAGATCATCGGCGGCGAGATGGATTGGGACTATGTAGAGGCTGTTAAGGAGGCAATGGTTGACCAGGATGTCATCAATCGCCAGAAAGACCTCAACATCGTCTATTCCCCAATGCACGGCACGGGTCGCGTAATCGTTCCTCTGTGTCTCCGCTCTTGGGGCTTCCAGAACATCCATGTCGTTCCAGAGCAGATGGTAATCGACGGCAACTTCCCAACAGTGGTTTCTCCAAACCCAGAGAATGCAGAGGCAATGACATTGGGCATGAAGCTTGGAACGAAACTCAATGCCGACCTCGTTATCGCATCAGACCCCGATGCCGACCGCTTGGCTATAGTTTGCCGCGACAACAAGGGCGAGTGGATCATCATCAATGGTAACCAGACAGCCATGATGCTCTCTTACTACATCATAGAGAACAAGAAGAAGCTCGGCAAGCTCAATCCTTCTGACTTCATGGTGAAGACCATCGTTACAACAGAGGTGATTGCGAAAATTGCAGAGCGCAACAATGTCGAGATTCGCGACTGCTACACAGGCTTCAAGTGGATTGCAAACGAGATAGCCATCTCTGAGGGCAAGCAGAAGTACATCGGTGGTGGCGAGGAGTCGTTCGGCTATCTGCCATACGACAAGGTGCGCGACAAGGACGCTCCTGCATCTATCTGCCTCATTTGCGAGATTGCAGCTTGGGCAAAGGACAATGGCCGCACACTCTACGACCTGCTCATGGACATCTATGTTGACTACGGATTCTCACGTGAGTTCACTGTCAATGTGGTGAAGCCAGGAAAGTCTGGTGCCGACGAGATCAAGCAGATGCTTGCAAACTTCCGCGCAAATCCTCCAAAGGAACTTGCCGGCAGCCCAATCACCGTATGGAAAGACTTCCAGTCGCTTGAGGTTACTACAGCCGAGGGCACAAAGCCTCTCGACATGCCAACCACAAGCAACGTGCTGCAGTATTTCTGCGCCGACGGCACAAAGGTAAGCGTTCGTCCTTCTGGTACGGAGCCAAAAATCAAGTTCTACATCGAGGTTAAGGACGACAGCATGAAGAGCGCAGCCGACTATGACCGTTGCGTGGCTGACGCCAATGCCAAGATTGAGGCAGTGAAGAAATCACTCAACTTGTAATAAACAACTTGTTTATAACCCATAAACCCCTTGTTTAGGAAGGCTAAACAAGGGGTTTCCCATATCCAAACAAAAAGTTTTTTGAAATTTGTTTTGTTCTTCAAGTATCTTGTACTACCTTTAGATAAGATATACTGCATCTCAACAATAAAAATAAAAGTTTTTTAGACTTTTATTTTGTATTGTCTTCGATTTAAATAAAAATCTCATGCTCAGAAAAGAAAATAAATTCTCTTTTCCTTCGCTCAATCGATTTTTTGTACTACCTTTGCATCAGAAAAACAAAACACATAATAAAGATGAAAAAGCTAAGACCAAAGGTTTACGTTTATGGAGCATGTGTATTGGTGGCAGCAATCGCCATCCTGCTCTACTATTTCTTCTTCACCACCTTCTCCAAGAAGACGGAAACAGCATATATATACATCGATGCTGACGACACACGCGACTCTGTCGTAGTAAAGTTGCAGGACATTGGCAAGAGCCATGCCGTCACGGGATTCTGCACGCTGTCAAGACACTGGGGATATGACGGTGACAAGGTGCGCACAGGACGTTATGCCGTTGAGCCAGGCACAAACACTTTCACGCTTTTCAGACGCATAAAGAATGGTATGCAAAGCCCAATAAACCTCACCATACCGGAATCGAGGACAACAGATAGGCTTGCGGGCGCATTGGCACACAAGCTGATGCTTGACAGCACGGAGACTGCCGATTTGTTTGCCGACTCCACCTTCTGCGCAAAATATGGCTATGACACGGCAACGATCATGGCACTGTTCATTCCCGACACCTACGAGGTCTATTGGAATATCAGCCTCGACAAACTGATGGACAAGATGGTAAAGAACCACGACCATTTCTGGACAGACGAGAGAAAACAGAAAGCCGAGAGCATGGGACTTACTCAAGTAGAGGTGGCAACCATAGCAAGCATCATCGACGAGGAGACCGCCAACAACGGCGAGAAACCAATGATTGCCGGAATGTACTACAATCGCTTGAAGACCAATATGCCCCTACAGGCAGACCCTACCATAAAGTTTGCCCACAAGGACTTTGCCTTACGGCGCATCTACAACAAGTTGCTGAGCATTGACAGTCCTTACAACACCTACAAGAACACTGGATTGCCCCCAGGTCCAATAAAGATAGCCTCGGTAGCGGGAATAGACGCAGTGCTAAACCATGTGAACCACAACTATCTATATATGTGTGCGAAAGAGGATTTCTCGGGAACACACAACTTTGCCGAGACATACTCGGAGCATCTTAGGAATGCGGCAAAATACACGAAGGCTCTTAATGAGAGAGGTATCAGATGAAAATTGTTCCAAATTTCCGAATTTCTCTTAAAATTAATATAGTTTAGTGTTACATTTGTAAGATTAGGCTTGTTTGTGAGAGAAAATGCCTAACTTTGCAGCGAATATTTAACGTTAAAGAATCAGACATATAATTAAAGAATGAATAAAAAGATTGTTTTGCCACTTGTCGCAGTAATCGTACTGCTTGTGGCTGGAGTAGCATACTTGGCTTTCAACTTGTCGAAACAGCAAAAAGCCAATCAGGAAATGCAGGAGCTCGCCAACCTCGACAAGAAGGAAATGGAGAACGAATACGAGCAGTTCGCACGCCAGTACAGCGAGATGAAGACCCAAATCAACAACGACTCGATAGTGGCACAGCTCACACAGGAGCAGATGCGCACGCAGCAACTGCTTGAGGAGCTGAAACAGGTGAAGGCTTCGGACGCACGAGAGATAGCAAGACTGAAGAAAGAGCTGGCAACGGTCAGGGCGGTGCTTCGCACTTACGTGCTTGAGATCGACTCGCTCAACCGACTGAACGAGAACCTCACCGCAGAGAACAACCGCGTCAAGGGACAGTATGCCGAGGCAACACGACAAATAGAGGGTCTGAACAGCGAGCGTGCGTCGCTCTCACAGAAGGTTGCTATAGCAGCACAGCTCGATGCGACTGGCATCAATATGATTATAAAGAAGAAAAATGGCAAGGAAGCCAAGAAGATAAAGGACTGTAAGAGCATTCAGGTTGACTTCACGGTTGCCAAGAATGTCACGGCATCCAATGGCATACGTACTTTCTATGTGCGCATCACCACGCCAAGTGGAGGCGTGCTTGGCGGTGGCGGCTCGTTCCAGTATGAGAACCGTACGCTTGAGTGTTCGATGAAAAAGTCTGTAGAATACTCTGGTGAGGCAATAACACTCGCCACATACCGTCAGGTGTCGGAATTCCTTGAGGCGGGAACATATACCGTGAGCATCTTCGCAGATGGCAACATGATAGGCTCAAGGACTTTCTCCTTTAAGTAGAAATGCAACTCATTAATTCAAATAATATAAATGATTAGCAGAAAGTGTTTATTTCCATCGGTTGTGATGGCATGCCTTGCGGCGGTGCCTGTCGAAGCACAGAAGACACTGAGCCTCGACAGTTGCCGGCAGATGGCATTGCGCAACAACAAGCAGATGGGGGTGGCAAGGGTGAAGCAGGACATGGCGCACAACATGCGTAAGTCGGCACGCACCAAATACCTACCCCGCGTCAATGCCTTCGGTGGCTATATGTACACAAGCAAGGAGTTCTCGCTTCTCAGCGACGACCAGAAACAGGAGCTTGGCAACCTTGGCACGACAACGGTGTCGGCGGCTGGTCAGATACTCCCAGAGTTGGGACAGATGCTGTCACCACAGTCGTTAGGCGCACTTACCAACATGCTCAACGCAACGGGGCAAGGACTTGTGGATGCGCTACACACAGACACCAGAAACATATTTGCCGCTACCGTTCAGGTGACGCAACCCGTGTTTATGGGCGGAAGCATCATGGCAATGAACAAGATGGCTGATATTGCCGAGCTGATGGCAGAGAACACCGCCGAGGCTCAGCGACAGCTAACGCTTTACAACATCGACCATGCCTACTGGACTGTCGTTTCCCTAAAACATAAGAAAAAACTCGCCGAGAGTTTCCTCGAACTGGTGAGGAAGCTTGAGAGCGACGTGAACAAGATGATACGCGAGGGCGTTGCCACAAGGGCTGACGGGCTGAAGGTAGGAGTGAAGGTGAATGAGGCAGAGATGTCGCTTACTCAGGTTAACAACGGATTGGCACTTTCGAAGATGTTGCTCTGCCAGTTGTGCGGACTGCCTACCGACAACGAGGTTGACGTGGAGGACTTCAAGGTCGATGTCCTCGCCGAAACGCCTCAGTATGACAAGACAAACAAGGACTTCAGCTCACGCCCAGAGCTTCGCGTGTTGCAGAACACTGTTGACATGAGCCGACAGACAACAAATCTCCTGAAGGCGGGAAACCTGCCAAAGGTGGCTCTTGCAGGCGGATATACGGTTAGCAACCCCAACGTGACCAATAGTTTTGAGAAGAAATTCGCAGGACTGTGGAATGTTGGCGTTATCGTCAGCGTACCGGTGTGGAATTGGGGTGATGTTGCCTATAAGGTAAAGGCATCAAGGAATGCCACCACCATTGCCACCCTTGAGCTTAACGACGCACGTGAGAAAATAGAGCTTCAGGTGAGTCAGAGCCAATATAAAATAGACGAGGCAAACAAGAGGCTGCAGATGGCTCTGTCAAACACCAAGAAAGCCGAGGAGAACCTGCGTTGCGCCAATGTAGGATTCCGTGAGGGAGTGATGGAATCGACTGCTGTCATGGAGGCACAGACGGCTTGGCTTCAGGCCCAGTCGCAGCGCATAGATGCGGAAATAGATGTTAAACTCAGTCAGGTTGCCCTCCGCAAGGCTCTTGGCACATTACAGGAATAAGATTATGACAAAGAAAACACAACATAGCAACATCATACTTGCCGTGATAGGATTCACGGCCGTAGTAGCCGTGGTGGCAATTATCGGCTTTTTCACCCTTGGTCAAAAGGACGATACAATACAGGGACAAGTTGAGGTTACTGAATACAGGGTGTCGAGCAAGGTTCCTGGACGCATTCTTGAACTACGCGTAAAGGAAGGCGACTACGTCAAGGTTGGCGACACTCTCGCCATTCTCGATGCGCCTGAGGTCAGGGCAAAGATGTCGCAGGCACAAGGTGCTGAGGACGCAGCCACTGCCATGAGTGAGATGGCACGCAACGGTGCGCGTCAGGAACAAATCCGTGGAGCTTTCGAGGTATTGCAGCAGACCAAGGCAGGTCTTGAGATTGCCGAGAAATCATACAATAGGGTGCAGCGCCTTTTTGACGAGGGCGTTATGAGCGCGCAAAAGCGCGATGAGGCATACGCCTCCTATAAGGCGATGGAGGCACAGGTGAAAGCTGCCCAGAGCCAGTATGACATGGCACGCAACGGCGCACGCCGCGAGGAGAAACTCGCAGCTGCCGCACAGGTAGAGCGTGCCAAGGGAGCTGTTGCCGAGGTAAACTCCTACATCAACGAGACAGTGCAGATAGCACAGATGGAGGGAGAGGTCAGCGAGGTCTATCCCAAGGTGGGCGAGCTTGTCGGCACTGGAGCGCCAATCATGAGCATTGCCGTGATGAACGATGTCTGGGGTACGTTCAATGTGCGTGAGGACCAACTCAACGGCATGACCGTAGGCAAGAAATTCACGGCTTTTGTCCCTGCTTTCAACAAGGACATTGAGATGACTGTATATTACATGAAGGACCAAGGGAGCTATGCCGTATGGAAAGCCACCAAGGCTACGGGACAGTACGACTTGAAGACTTTTGAGATAAAGGCCCGTCCTACGGAGAAGCTCGAAGGTCTGCGTCCCGGAATGTCACTCGTCATAAGGAAGCCATGACAAACACTTGTGTCTCTCTCCTGAGGAATCTGCTTGCCACAACCCGACGGGAATGTGGTTTGATAAGTCACAATGCCATGTATTTGGTGTGTCTTGTCATATTCCCCGTGGTTGTGACCGTTTTCTTCACCACACTGATGGGAGAGGGACAGCCCGCCGACATGCCTATTGGCATTGTTGACCTCGACCGTTCCGCCACGTCGCGAAACATCTGCCGCCGACTCGACGCCTTCCAGACAAGCCACATCGTGGCATACTATGGTAGCGTAGAGGACGCACGGAAAGCTGTTCAGCGGGGTGAGATATATGGTTTCTTCTACATTCCTGAGGGAATGGCATCCAACGTGTTGGCAAGCCGCCAACCGAGAGTCTCGTTCTATTATACTTTGTCAACGATGACCGCGGGTGCCCTCGTCTTCCGCGATATGAAGACAATATCGCTGCTCAGTTCTGCCGCAGTAGGTCAGGCAACGATGCTTGCCAAGGGAGCCTCTGAGAGTCAGGCGTTGACATTCCTCCAGCCTATCACGGTTGACTTGCACCAGATTTCCAATCCCTACACCAACTACAACATCTATCTTTCTACGATGCTTATTCCTGGCGTAATGATGCTGTTCATGTTTCTCGTCACGGCATATTCCGTGGGTACGGAACTGAAATTCAACCGCTCGCACGACTGGCTGAAAACAGCTGGCGACAACATTGTTGTGGCTGTGGCAGGAAAGATGTTGCCACAAACCCTGACAAGTCTCACCATCATGTATTCATATATGATATATGTGTATGGCTATCTCCATTTCCCCTGCCCTGGCGGCTGGGGAGTGCTTCTCCTTACAGGATTGCTGATGGTCTTGGCTGCCGAGGGCTTCGGGCTTTTCGCCTTTGGCATAATGCCTTCGATGCGTATGTCTATGAGCGTCTGCTCGCTTTGGGCGGTGCTAAGTTTCTCCATGGTAGGAACAGCATTCCCTATAATGGCTATGGACTCTGCCTTGCAGGCTCTGTCGTGGCTATTCCCTCTGAGACATTATTTCGTGATCTATCAGACTTCGATTTTCAACGACTATCCAATCGTGGATGCGTGGTGGCATGTGGTTGCCCTTGTGGCATTTGCCGCACTCCCGATACTGATACTTCCGAAATTGCACAATGCAATGAGAAACTACGAATATATTCCTTAAGCACATGAAGTTAATCCAGACTATAAGGCAAGGCATAAAGGACATCTGCCAGATTTGGCTTGAAGAGATGAGGAACGTCTTTCGCGATGAGGGCGTGCTCATATTCTTCATTGTCGTTCCTTTGGCTTATCCTTTGCTCTACTCGTGGATCTACAACAACGAGGTTGTCCATGAGGTGCCTGTGGTCGTGGTTGACCAATCTAACACATCGGAGAGCCGCGAGTTCATCCGTCTTGCCGATGCCGCGCCCGACGTTCGTGTGGCTTATCGTTCGGGGAGCATAGAGGAGGCAAAGCGAATCATTGCCCATGGCGATGCCTACGGCATATACGTCATTCCCGCTGATTTCGGCTCACGCATAAATACCATGCAGCAGACCTCCGTGGTGGTGTATTGCGACATGAGCCTGATGCTTGCCTATAAAGCTATCTATCAGACTGCAACCAACGTGACGATGAAGATGAACGAGGGAATACAGGTGGAACTGGCGGGCAACACCACCGACCGTCAGGACGAGTTGACCACACGTCCCATCGAATTTGAGGAGGTGGCTATGTTCAATCCCACTATGGGCTACGGCTCATTTATTATTCCTGGGGTGTTGATGCTCATCATTCAGCAGACTCTCGTACTTGGCATCGGACTCTCAGCAGGTACTGCCCGTGAGAAAAACAAGTATAAGGAGCTTGTGCCCTTTGTCCGTCACTATCAGGGCTTCTATCGTATAGTATTGGGTAAGTCGATGTGCTATTTCATGATTTACGCTGTCATGGCGGCATACCTCACGCTTGTCGTTCCTAAGCTGTTCAGCTTCACGTCGCTGCCCAATCTGTCGTCGCTTTTTGGCATCATGTTGCCCTATCTGCTTGCTTGCATCTTCTTCGGCATCACCGTGTCGTGCATGGTGCGCTATAGGGAGAACGTTATATTGTTGGTGGTATTCATGTCCGTGCCATTGCTTTTTGTCTCTGGTGTGTCGTGGCCTCAAAGCAATATCCCTGCCGTGTGGGAATGTCTCTCATGGCTCTTCCCATCTACATTTGGCATACGCTCGTTCGTACGCATCAACACCATGGGGGCAGAGCTTGGCGACGTGGTGAACGAATATCGCGCACTGTGGATTCAAGCCATCGTTTATTTCTTTATCGCGTGCGGTGTCTATAAGTATCAAATAACAAGAACACGCAGCCAGGCACTTAGCCGACTGCGTGAACTTAAAAATCTTCGTAAAGTATAAGTCATTTCTTCTTGTTCCCCTTGCTCCACCGTTTGAGCATGTTGCGGTGGAATTTGTCTTCCGCGTTGATCACCTTCATCACCTTGCAGGCGGGTAGAATGTCGAGGAACTTGTTGTGGTATTGTTGCTGTATGCGCTTTAGCTCTATGTCCATCTTGTCCTTTTGCCTTATGGCATCGGCACAAGCCTTGTCGGTGTTTGGACGTTTGCGGTCGATATTCTTCATTGCGTCGAACACCTTGCGCATCTTAACGTGCATCTCCCTATACACAGGGAAGAACTCGGCAGACTCCTTACTTGTCAGTTGTGCCTCCTGGGTCACATATTGTTCAAGTTGGCGTATGAAGTCTGCCTTTGTCAGCCTTTGCCCCTCGTGCTTCTGCTGTGCCATACCGCCAAGTGTAATGGCAAACAGCATTACCATTATGGAAAATAGTCTTCTCATTGTCAATACTCCTTCTAATTTGTTCTATTACTCATCGTTGAGGCAAGCGATGATGTCGGCATTGTCCATCATGGCGAAGTCGGCAACCTCGTCAATGTAGTCGTCGTGGGCTGAGACGCTCTCTGTCTGGCTGCTTGCCATCACGGCAGTGTCCTCGTCGCCGCCGTTCATTATTATGGCAACTGAGAATACCACAGCTGCCACGCAAGCGGCACATGCCACCAATGGTTTCCACAATGACATGCGACGTGCCACCTTTATGGTAGGCTTTGCCACAGACTCTTTCCTTAAGGCTTCCTCGGCAGGCAACTTTGCCATCATGCGCTTCGTAAAGTCATCGAAATATCCGTCAGGAACGCGGAAATGGTTCTCGCGTCCAGCCTTCTCCTTTATGATGTCTTCAATGTCCCTCATCGTTTGTTTCCTTTCTTTTTATTTATTGACGTATAATAATATAAAAGGTTTAATCGCGTAGCTTAAAATATTCCGAAATCTTTTTCACTGCTATGTGGTATGACGCTTTCAGTGCGCCCACCGTAGTGCCGAGAATCTCGCTCATGTCAGTGTATTTCATCTCGTCATAGTAGCGCATGTTGAATATCATGCGTTGTTTCTCTGGCAACGAGGCTATGGCTTCCTGAAGTGTCGCCTGTATCTGGTCGCCGTCGAAATACTCGTCGGCAAGCAACTGTGCCGATACGCTCGGCACATTGTCCTCGTCGGTGCTCACCATGCCCAAAGCGTTCTTGTGGCGTGTGAAGTCGATGCTCTCGTTCATGGCTATGCGGTAGAGCCAGGTGGATAGTTTCGAGTCGCTTCTGAATGTGTCGATGTTCTTCCAAGCCTTCATAAACACATTTTGCAGCACATCGTCGGCATCCTCGTGAGTCAGCACTATACGGCGAATCTGCCAATACAGTTGCTCGCTGTATTGGCTCACCAGTTCGGCAAACGCGTCGCGTCGCGTCGCTGGGTCTGATAGTCGGATGCCTATGTCTTTCTCGTCGTAATCCGCCATTGCCTGTGCCTTGATGTCAATTACCCTATTTTGTCCGTCTCCGCTGTTTGCCCACGAATGGCTCAAGATGTCGGCGCATCACGGCATCATAGCCATAGATGTCGCCATATTCCTCCCATTTTCCCTCGGGGGTCTTGAACAGTGTCTGATAGACGATATATAGTGGGACGTTTGGGCTGACGTTCTTTGAGTTTATCAGCTTCCGTGTCCTTGTCGTGTCGCTCACATACCTAAGTCCCTTCTCAGTCTCAGGCTCTATATCCATTGATATTCTTATCTTGTCGAGTGTCCAGCTGTCCACGTCGTTGCCAAGCAGGTATTTTGCCAAGTCGAACGGGCGCTCAACCCTTATGCAGCCATGCGACACGCTGCGTACCGACTGGTCGAAGAAACGTCGGCTTGAGGTGTCGTGCAGATATACGGAGAAGTTGTTGTCGAAACGGAATATTATGCGTCCGAGCGAGTTTCCCGCGCCTCCTTCCTGCGACACGCGGTATCTGCCGCTTCTCAGCATGTCGGCTGTCACCTTGTGCGGCTCCATGGTCTTTCCCGTTTCCCTGTCAACAATGAAGTAGCGGTGGCTTGAGAAATAGCTTGCGTCACCGGCATGAGCTGCCACGTCCTTGCGAACTATGCTCATCGGTATGTTCCACAGCGGATTGATGTCCATCCTATTTATGGCACTTGACAGCAGTGGTGTCTTTGTCTTCGTTGCACCGCAGCCCACCTTCATGGTCATCACAGAGTCCTCACCGTAGGCATAGAGCCTGAACGATGGGATGTTCACCACTATTTTCCTTCCAAACGGATCGGCTGGCATGAACGTCCTACGCCAGCGGTGACGCTCCATGTTGCACATCAAGAGCCACCATTTCCTATTGTTTGGAGCAAGTTTCAGTTGGCTCGCCAGTTCTGTCAGGGTTGGGTCCTGTGGCTGCACTGATCGCAAGAAACCACAGAGGCTGTCCGTCCGAGCCATGTCTATCGCTCTCTGGTAGAAGCTGTTGTCGGGGCGACTTATTGGTATGTCAAACAGATGTCGGAATTCCTTTACCGCAGATGTCGAGTCGTCGTCCACAGGGTCAAGGGTGTTCAGTGCGTCGAAAGGGTTGACATAGCCAAACTGCTGACCTGTGCAATACCGCAGATATGCCTTTGTCAGCAGGTATTCAAGCCTTGCCGTCAGTCGGTTGATGTCGTTCCCCTCACCATCGAAATCAAGATTCCTCAGCCTCTTGATATCAGTCTCTATCTGGCTTACCGTGAAGGCATCCTCAGAGAAACCCACGTCACCCACGGTGTGGAGGAAACCCACAAGCGTGTCAGCACGCCAGTCAATGCCGTTACGGTCAATCCATATCGGACGCATGTCGCCCTTGTAGAGGGTGCGTGTCTTTCGGTCTGTTTGGGTGGAGTCGTTGTCGTGCCTGACTATTTCCCTCAGATGTTGCCTTATGGCATCAATGTCAAACTCATACTTGTCGTTGTAGAAAGGAACGAAAGCCTCCATGGTAAGGTCTTTGTTGGGATTTTCCAGAGTCGTGGAACACGACGATGGACACAATAGTATTACCACCATGGCACATGCCATGAGCAGGACTTCTGAGACTATCTTTCTTGTAGAGCTTGCTTTCATCAAGAGATGGAAACTTTCCTTACTACCTTGTCTATTTTAAGAATGTAGCAACCTTTTGGGAGATTCAAATCTATTCTTTGCGACTGGCTCTCTATCTTTACTTTCATCACAGGACGACCTGTCAGCGACACAACCTCAAGCATCAGGCCATTGGCTCCCTCTACGACAACTGTCGATTGTGTCACAGTCATCGTCACCTTTGTCTCGTCAGCTGTCGTGGTCATCAGTGGCTCACTCGCCGATGTAGTTGCCATCGTGGGGAGCGTTGCCGCGAGTCCTACTGTCAACATTATAGTGTAAAGATAGCTTCTCATGTCGTTTCTTTTGTTTGATATTGTTTTTTATCTTTTGCAAAGATAATGCAAATCGAGTGCAAAACGCCAAGCTTGCTTGGTTGTTTTGCCGAGATGCAGCTTATCTTCTGCAAAGATAGTCTATTTTTTTTCTTCCACCAAACTTTTGGTGAACAAAATGCGTTTTTGGGCACAGTTTTGGTTGTTTTCCCCTAAAATAGGGGTAAAACTACAGTTCTATTACCCGTCCTTCGCTTGCAAGCGTCGTGCTTGGGAATATCTCGCATGCCTGCTTAAGCATTGTCTCCTCGTTGTTGTAGCGTGCCGAGAAGTGTCCAAGAATCAGTTTCCTCGCCTTTGCGTCCCTTGCTATCTGAGCCGCTTCCGACGCAGTGGAGTGGAAATGTTTTCTTGCGCGGCTGCTGTCCTCGTCGGCGTATGTACATTCGTGGTAAATGGTATGCACTCCCTCAAGCATCGGCACAATCTCTGGCCTAAACACCGTGTCGCTGCAATAGGCGTACGATCGAGCCTCGTCGGCTGGCGTGGTCAGCCTCGATGCGGGAATCACCTCTCCGTCGGGCGATGTCCAGTCTATACCGTTCTTTATATTGTTTATCTGGCTCACTGGTATGCCATACATGTCTATCATGTCGCGCCTGATGTGTGGCAGCAGCTCCTTCTCCTTGAACAGGAATCCACAACAGGGCACACGGTGCTCCAATGGAATTGTTGTCACCGTCAGGCTCTTGTCCTCATATATCACTTTGTTGAGCGTTGGGTCTATCGGGTGCATCACCACTTCAAACTCCAAGCCCTGACAGAAGAAATCGAGCTGCTGGCGCAACAGTGGTTCAAGGTCGCCGTGGGCATGGATGTGGAGTGGAGCCGTGCGTCCAAGCATGCCGAATGTCGAGATCATGCCTATCAGCCCGAAGCAATGGTCGCCGTGAAGATGGGATATGAACACATGACCAATCCTCGTGAAACTAATCTTTGAGCGACGCAACTGCAACTGTGTCCCTTCGCCGCAATCAACCATAAACTGCTTGTCTCTCAGTTCCACTATTTGCGACGAGGGGTTGTGTCTCAGTGTTGGCAGTGCGCTGCCACAACCGAGAATATATACCTTGAATGGTGTCATTTCAGCTTTTCGGTTCCGTTTGCCCTATGATATTCAAAGCGGTACTCTGGCTCGTTGAAAATGAGCGAGTCGGCATCGAGCTTCTCAAAAGTGTAAACATTTGTTTCCTCCTCGTCGCCTCCTCCCTCGCGAACCAAGCTTACCTCCAACATGCCGTTTGCTATCCTCCATGTCTTGAAAATGATGGTTGGCTGGTTGATGCTCTCGGCAATGCCACCGTCCTTTATCATAATGCCAAGCGTGGAGCTTCCGTCAATAGGGTTTGGCATGAGCCAACTGCCCATGAGCGTTGTCTCGTTTACAACGATTGTCGGCTGGTCGCTGCCTTTTTTCATATACACAGCCATCTTGTCCCCTACCCCATAGCCACCAAACACTTGGTTTTCCTCCTTCGCCTTCTCAAGCGAGAGGTTGAGGGTGTCGCCAGTGTCGGTGATAAGCTGAAGAGTGTTCATAGCCGATGCCTCGCCGCAAATGCCATAAACCATAACATTCTCTTCCACAGGAGTGTTAACTTCTGTATCCTCAACCTGAGCTTCACTCGTCTGTTGGGCTTTGTTTCCACATTGTGTGAATGTTGTGGCAACTAAGAGTGCCACGACCGCAAAAATTATCTTTTTCATTTTCTCCCAATTTCTTAAATTATAATTTCATTTCTCAATTCTCATTTCTCAATTCTCACTTCTCATTTCTCAATTCCAATTTCTTCGCTTCATTCCACAAGTCCTCCATCTCGTCGAGGGTCATATCCTTTAGGGGCTTTCCGCTCTTTATGCTATGCTCCTCAATGTAGTTGAAACGGCGGATGAACTTCTGGTTTGTCAGCTCAAGGGCTGTATCGGGATTGACATGGTACAGACGGCCTGCGTTTATCACGCTGAACAGGAAGTCGCCAAACTCCTTCTTCGAGTTCTCCTTGTCGCCTTTTTTCAGCTCAACCTCCAACTCGCCAAGCTCCTCGTGCACCTTTGCCCACACGTCTCCGGTGTCCTCCCAGTCGAAACCCACGTTGCGTGCCTTGTCCTGTATGCGGTAAGCCTTAATGAGCGATGGCAATGCCTCTGGCACTCCGGAGAGCACGCTCTTGTTTCCGTCCTTCTCCTTCAGCTTTATCTGTTCCCAGTTCTCTATTACCTGCTTGGAGGTCGTTGCCTTTGCCATTTCGTCTCCCCCACCCTTCGCGTCCTCTGGCTGATATGGCAGTGGCTTGGGTTCTGCCGCTCCCACTTGCGATGGGTGATAGACGTGAGGATGGCGGAAGATGAGCTTATCGACAAGCTTGTTGCACACGTCGGCAATGTCAAACTGTCCTTTCTCGTCGCCTATCCTCGCATAGAAACAGACGTGCAGCAACACGTCGCCCAGTTCCTTGCAGATGTTCGGCTCATCGTTCTTCATCAGGGCGTCTGCAAGCTCGTATGTCTCCTCTATAGTGTTCGGTCGCAGGCTCTCGTTCGTCTGCTTCCTATCCCATGGACATTTCTCGCGAAGAGTGTCCAAAACGTCAATTAATCGGCCAAAAGCCGCCATTTTTTCTTCTCTTGTATGCATAATATTAAAAATTTCGATGCAAATATACTAATTTTCCACGGAAATTTAGTAATTTTGCCACGTTTTTTAAAATGAATTATTAAATAAGGTATATATAAATGGAACTTCAAAGCAAATACGACCCACAACAAGTGGAGTCGAAATGGTATCAGTACTGGCTTGACAACAAGCTTTTCAGCAGCAAGCCCGACGGTCGCGAACCATACACCATCGTGATTCCACCGCCAAACGTTACAGGTGTGCTCCACATGGGACACATGCTCAACAACACTATTCAGGACATCCTCGTCCGCCGCGCGCGAATGGAGGGTAAGAACGCATGCTGGGTGCCTGGCACCGACCATGCTTCCATAGCCACGGAGGCAAAGGTGGTGAAGCGTCTGGCAGAGAAGGGCATAAAGAAACACGACCTCACGCGCGATGAGTTTCTCAAGCACGCTTGGGACTGGACCAACGAGCACGGTGGCATAATCCTCAAGCAGCTCCGTCGCCTTGGTGCGTCGTGCGACTGGGACCGCACAGGCTTCACCATGGACGAGGTGCGCTCACGCAGTGTCATCAAGGTTTTCGTCGATCTCTACAACAAGGGACTCATCTATCGCGGACTCCGCATGGTGAACTGGGACCCAAAGGCACAGACGGCACTCAGCAACGAGGAAGTTGTCTATAAGGACGAGCAGTCGAAGCTCTACAATCTCAAATACTATGTTGCCCCTGAGTTCCAGGACTCCATCGGCGACACCGCACAGCTTGAGGCAGAGGGCAACGTGATACATAAGGACGACAAGGGCTTCTATGCCGTAGTTGCCACAACACGTCCTGAGACAATCATGGGCGACACTGCAATGTGCATCAACCCCAAAGACCCAAAGAACCAGTGGCTCAAGGGCAAGAAAGTCGTCGTGCCTCTCGTTGGCAGGATCATTCCTGTCATCGAGGACCGCTATGTGGATATCGAGTTCGGTACGGGCTGTCTGAAGGTGACTCCCGCTCACGACACCAACGACTACATGCTCGGCAAGACCCACAACCTTGAAACCATCGACATCTTCAATCCCGACGCCACCATATCAGAGCAGTCGCCACTCTATGTTGGCATGGACCGCATGGACTGCCGCCGACAGATTGCCATCGACCTTCAGGAAGCCGCACTCATGGAGCGCATAGAGGACTATAATAATAAGGTGGGCTATTCGGAGCGCAACCCCGACACCGCCATCGAGCCACGCCTCTCGCTCCAATGGTTCCTCAAGATGCAGCATTTCGCCGACATAGCACTGCCACCAGTAGTCAATGGCGAGATGAACTTCTATCCTGCAAAATACAAGACCACATACAAGAATTGGCTTGAGAACATTCAGGACTGGTGTATCTCACGTCAGCTCTGGTGGGGACACCGCATTCCAGCCTACTATTATGGCGACGAGCAGTTTGTCGTAGCCGAGACCGCAGAGGAGGCTCTGCCTTTGGCACGCGAGAAGAGCGGAAATGCCGACCTTCAGCTCTCCGACCTCCGTCAGGACGACGACGCGCTCGACACTTGGTTCTCGTCGTGGCTCTGGCCTATCTCCCTTTTCGACGGAATCAACAACCCCGGCAACGAGGAGATAAACTACTACTATCCAACCAGCGACCTCGTGACAGCTCCCGACATCATCTTCTTCTGGGTGGCACGAATGATTATGGCTGGTGAGGAGTACATGGGCAAGTTCCCATTCAAGAATGTTTATTTCACAGGTATCGTTCGCGACAAGCTCGGACGCAAGATGTCGAAGAGCCTTGGCAACTCGCCCGACCCAATCGAGCTAATCGAGAAGTTCGGTGCCGACGGCGTGCGCATGGGCATGATGCTCTCTGCCCCTGCAGGCAACGACATCCTCTTCGACGAGAGCCTCTGCGAGCAGGGACGCAACTTCAACAACAAGATCTGGAACGCCTTCCGCCTTGTCAAGGGTTGGGAGACAGTCGATGCCGAGCAGCCAGAGGCAAACAAGATTGCCGTAAGCTGGTTTGAGGCAAAGCTGAAGGAGACAAACGCCGAAATCGACGACCTGTTCAAGAAATACCGCATCTCCGAGGCACTCATGGCAGTCTATCGCCTCTTCTGGGACGAGTTCTCAAGCTGGTATCTTGAGATGGTTAAGCCAGAATATCAGAAGCCACTCGACCGCACCACCTACGATGCCACGCTCCGCTTCTTCGAGATTCTGCTCAAGATGCTCCATCCGTTCATGCCATTCATCACCGAGGAACTCTGGCAGAACATCTACGACCGCAAGCCAGGCGAGTCAATCATGCGCGACCGTCTCGACGTTGCCGCCCCAACAGAGGCTGACACACGTCTTACAGCCGACATTGAGAAGCTGAAGCAGGTTGTTGGCGGCGTGCGTACCGTACGCAACCAGAAGAACATCTCCCCACGCGAGTCACTTGCCTTGCAGATTGTAGGCACCGACGACCTTGCAGCATACAGCAGCGTAATCACCAAGATGGCTAATCTCAGTGCCATCGACGTCGTCACAGAGAAGGATTCCACTGCCGCAGCCTTCATGGTAGGCACCGCGGAATATGCCGTTCCACTTGGCGACAAGATTGACGTTGCAGCCGAGATAGAGAAGGCAGAGGCACAGCTGAAGCATCTCGAAGGCTTCCTTGCCGGTGTGCGCAAGAAGCTTAGCAACGAGAAGTTCGTCGCACATGCCCCAGAGGCTGTTGTAGCCCTCGAACGCAAGAAGGAAAGCGACTCTCTTGAGAAGATTGCCGCCCTAAAAGAGACCATTGCGTCGCTCAAGGGCAACTAAAACACAAGAAAACATAAAAAAATGGCGGAAATATTTGCATATTCCGCCATTTTTCCGTACCTTTGCACCCGCAAATGGGGTTCCGTAGCTCAGTTGGATTAGAGCAACGCCCTTCTAAGGCGTGGGTCTAGGGTTCGAATCCCTACGGAATCACCAACAAACCGCAAGAAGAAGCAAAATCTCTTGCGGTTTTTCTATTGGCCCTGGGCTATGCTTATCAAGAGTTAGACGCATTGCCTTTACAGTCATTCCAAACTCTTTTGCCAATGCTGGTATGCTTATGTGGGGCATATTATTAATTGCACTTTCCCACCATTTCATGGATAGATTTTTTTTGTTACGCTATCATGGCTAATCAATCCACCTCTCGATGTGCTCATAACGACAAGTGGATAGGGCAATAACGACTTGTCGATATGAGCATATCGACAAGTGGATTAAGGGGATATAGATTCAACGGGAATAGGTATTCGTTTTATGTTCCGCAATGGTGAACCTACATTCCGCAGTGGGGAATGTACGTTCCGCATTGGTGAACGTACGTTCCGCATTGCGGAACATAGAATGAACCCCTACTTCTGCATAAATCGAATACCCTTTTATGCCAACATCATACACGCTATCCCCATACATTTAAAAGCCCTTAACACTCCTTAATTGCATACCCCATTTATTTAATTCTTAATTCTTAATTCTTAATTTTGCAACGCAACTTTCCCTACCCGTGTTTTTCATT
>CAMAGM010000016.1 GCA_945833995.1 uncultured Prevotella sp. | reverse complement strand
GACCTACGTTCGCCAGACCAAGATGGACTGGAGTGAAGAATAAATAAAAAAAACCTCCCGCAACCGCGGGAGGTTTTTTTTTAAGCCCTGAAAGGGCGAGATAACCAAGCACAGCCCTGAAAGGGCGAGATAACCAAGCACAGCCCTGAAAGGGCGACATAACATAGCACAGGGTGTAAACCCTGTGTATATGGAATTTACAAAAAAACCTCCCCTCCACGCGCCAAAGGCGCGTGGAGGGGAGGAAAAAAATTGGGGCATTTCATAAGATAGGGCTCACGCCCTATCCTATGTTATATCGCCCTTTCAGGGCTACACTCACGCCCTATCCTGTGCTATGTCGCCCTTTCAGGGCTATTCCTAATTTCTTTAGAACGGCAGGTCGTCGGCACTGCCACCCTCAGCAGCGGGCTGCTGTGGAGGGAATGGAGCCTCGGGGGCAGCAGGAGCAGCGGCGGGAGCAGCTGCAGCTACACCATCGGCACCGGGCACGGGAGCCGCACCAGGCACCTGAACATTGCGATTGATTGCCCACGCGCGTATATCATTATAATATTTTCCTTGATACTCACGAGCATCAATGTCGAATGATACCGTCAGCTCTTCACCCAACTGAATATTAAACTGACTGATCTTCTCAGCTCCAAAGATGTTGAAGCAACATTTCTTGGGGTATTGGTCGTGTGTCTCGATAACATACTCCTGCATCTTCCACGCATTACCAGTGCGCTGAGATACACCTTCTCTTGCCGGCAAAACGGCGATAATTTTTCCTGTTATTTCCATAATATTTTGTATATAAATTGTGATTTTTGCTCAATTATAGCGCAAAATTACAAATTAGTTTTAATTTATGCAACTTTTTGGCGAATAATTTTGCTACAATCGCAAATATTTTGTATTTTTGTAGTCAATTTAAAGACGATAAAAAACAAAAAACATATAAACTCATGAGATTTACATTATCCAGTACTGCATTAAGCAGCAAACTTTCAGCCCTGTCAAGGGTAATCAACAGTAAGAACCCTATTGCAATATTGGGTCACTTTGTTTTCAGAACAGAAAACAATGTCCTTCACCTTACCGCCTCCGACGGTGAGATTTGGTTGTCCACACCAATTGAACTGACGGAGTGTGATGCCAATGACTCGTTTACCATCGACAGCCACTACATCCTCGATGCAGTGAAAGGATTCTCTGAACAACCTATCACATTCGATGTTAACAAGTCGGACAACACGGCAAAGGTGACGTATCTCAACGGACAATTCGCATTGCCCATTGAATCAGCCGATAATTTCCCGCAACCACAGGGTGTGGATGACAATGCCCACGAAATAGTGATCAAAAGCAGTCAACTGTCGGAGAATATCAACCGCACCATCTTCGCTACGGCTCAGGAGGAACTCCGCCCGGTGATGAACGGTATCTACTTCGACGCATCCCACGAGTGCCTTACAGTGGTGGCAAGCGATGGCCACAAACTGGTGCGCAACCGTCTGTTCTCTATCAAGACAGAGCAACCAGCTGCATTCATCCTGCCTAAGAAACCGGCAAGTCTCTTGAAGAACATGCTGCTTAAGGACGACAGTGAGGTGGTGATGAGATTCGACGACCGCAATGCGCTTATCCTCTTCAACGACAGTACGATGAACTGCCGACTCATCGAGGGAAGATATCCTAATTACAACTCAGTCATACCTCAGAACAACACCAACGAGGTGGTTGTTGACAGAGAGGGCCTGCTGGCTGCCATCAAGCGTGTTCAACCGTTCTCCAATGATGCTTCCAACCTTATCCGATTCCATATCGAAGGAGGTATTCTGCAACTTGATGCCGAGGACTTCGACTTCAACAAGACTGCCACCGAACGCATGGCATGCGAATATAACGGTCGCCCGATGAGCATCGGATTCAAGGGCTCGGTATTTGTTGAGGTACTGAGTAACTTTGATTGCCAGGAGGTTAACATACAGCTTGCCGACCCCAGTCGCGCCGGTCTTGTCGTACCTATGGAGCAGTCAGAGGACCAGGATGTGCTCATGCTGATGATGCCGATGCTGATTAATGATTGATTATTGATTACTGATTATTGATTATTGATTACTGATTATTGGATTTTTAGCTAAAACTTTTATGTTTTTTTCGAGAAAACAAGCCTTTTTCCAATTTTTTGCTGTAACTTTGCACCGAAATTAGGAGATAATTCATAATATAACAGTTATATAAAGTATATGATTAATTCACAAGACATTAAGAAGGGAACAGCCATTCGCATGGATGGCGGCATTTGGGTATGCATCGATTTCCAGCACAGAAAGCCAGGTAAGGGCAACACAGTAATGAACACAAAACTGAAGAACGTGACTGACGGTCGCGTGCTCGACCGTACTTTCCAGGTAGGCTTCAAACTGGAGGATGTAGTGATCGAGCGCCGTCCATACCAGTATCTCTATGAGGACCCAACAGGTCGCATCTTCATGAACCAGGAGACTTTCGAGCAGATTCCAATCGCCAACGACTTGGTTATCGGTCACGAGTATATGAAGGAGAGCGATATCGTTGAGGTTGTTACAGACACTACTGACGGAACTATCCTCTACGCTGAAATGCCTGTAAAGACTTACCTCCGCGTTACTCACAGCGAGCCAGGCGTGAAGGGCGACACTGCTACAAACGCCACAAAGCCTGCTACACTGGAGACTGGCGTTGAAATCCGTGTGCCTCTGTTCATCAACGAGGGCGACCTCATTCAGGTTGACACCCGCGACGGCAGCTATCTGCAGAGAGTAAAGGAATAATTGTTTTTAGAGGAGTGAGGAGTGTGGAGTGAGGAGAGAGATTACCGAACTGCACAGGTTTCAGGCTCTCGCTATTCTCACTCCACACTCCTCACTCCTCACTCAAAAACACTCCCATGAAATATTCCATCATCGTTCCTGTTTTCAATCGTCCAGATGAGGTGGACGAACTTTTGGAGAGTCTTTGCCGACAGACGGTGAAGGACTTTGAGGTCGTCATTGTGGAAGATGGGTCGGAAAAACCTTGCAAAGAGGTTTGCCAACGCTATGAGGAACGACTCGACCTGAAATATTTCATGAAGCGTAACTCAGGGCCTGGACAAAGCCGCAACTATGGTGCCGAACGTGCCAAAGGAGAATATCTCATTGTGCTCGACTCCGACGTGGTGTTGCCCGAAGGCTATCTGAAGGCTGTTGACGACGAGCTTGGGCGTGAGCCTGCCGATGCTTTCGGAGGTCCCGACTGTGCCCACGAGTCGTTCACCGAGACTCAGAAGGCAATAAGCTACTCGATGACGAGTTTCTTCACCACGGGTGGAATACGCGGCGGCAAGAAGAAGCTCGACAAGTTCTATCCCCGCTCTTTCAACATGGGCATCCGCCGCGATGTATATCTCCGTCTTGGAGGTTTTTCAAAGATGCGCTTCGGCGAGGACATTGACTTCTCCATACGCATCTTCAAGGCTGGCTACCGCTGCCGCCTCTTTCCCGAAGCATGGGTTTGGCACAAGCGCCGTACCGACATGCGCAAATTCTTCCGACAGGTTTATAATAGTGGCATAGCACGTATAAACCTCTTCAAGCTCTATCCTGAATCGCTTAAGCTGGTTCATCTTTTGCCGATGGTGTTTACCGTTGGTGTAATCTGCCTATTCCTCTTGGCTTGCTTTGGCAGGATAATGATGGTATATGGCAATCAAGACGACTTCAAACTATGGTATTGGTTTGTCATAGCCTCACTTGCTCCAATACTCCTCTATTCACTTCTCATTTTCATCGATTCGTCCATACGCAACAAGAGTACGGCAATAGGCTTCATCTCCATCGGTGCCGCCTTCGTGCAGCTGATGGGCTATGGCTTCGGCTTCATCGAGGCATGGTGGAAACGCTGCGTCATGAAGAAAGACATTTTCCAAGCATTTGAAAAATCGTTCTATGACTGACAAGCTTAGCATCAACAAATGGGCTGTCGAGGATAGACCCCGTGAAAAAATGGAGCGCCTTGGTGCAGAGGCACTCAGCAATTCCGAATTGCTTGCCATACTTATTGGGTCAGGCAATACCAAGGAGAGTGCCGTGGATCTGATGAAGCGAGTGATGGACAACTGCAACA
Source organism: uncultured Prevotella sp. (assembly GCA_945833995.1). Taxonomy (GTDB): domain Bacteria; phylum Bacteroidota; class Bacteroidia; order Bacteroidales; family Bacteroidaceae; genus Prevotella. The sequence goes on along the minus strand of CAMAGM010000016.1, from coordinate 28,036 downwards.
ACAATCTGAACACCCTCGGCAAGAAATCCATTGCCGAATTGTGCGAATATGAAGGTATAGGCCCTGCAAAGGCAATAACGATTCTCGCCGCTTGCGAGCTCGGCAAGCGCCGGCAACTGGAGAAGGCAGAGGAGCGGCTCGACCTTGCCTCAGCTGCAGCCATCTATGAACACATGCACCCACTGATGCAAGACCTCGACGTGGAAGAGGCTTGGGTGCTGCTGATGAACCAGAACTTCAAGCTGATAAAGAAAGTAAGAATCTCACATGGCGGAATTAGCGAGACAGCCGTGGACGTAAGGGTGATAATGAAACACGCCATACTGAACAACGCCACCGTTCTTGCTCTCTGCCACAACCACCCAAGCAACAATCCTCGCCCCAGTGGTGACGACGACCGACTGACCACACGCATGAAGGAAGCGTGCAAACTGATGCGCATATTCTTCCTCGACCACCTTATAATTACCGATGGCCGATATTTCTCTTACCACGAGGAAGGCAGGATTTAACATTATTTACGTTCTTCCCGTGCAAGTTTTCCCTTGTTACGCCATTTATAGGGTGTAACAAAAAAACAAATAGAAAGAATTATGAGAAGAATAAAGACATTCATCCTTACCATGATGGCACTCACAACTGTTGCCTTCACACTCCAGTCGTGTCTTGACGACGATGACGACGAAAACTACTTCATCACCGACCCTGACACAATGGTAGGCGTAGTGACACTGAAACCTGACACGGAAGCCCACCCTTGGTGGATACAGCTCAGCGACTCAACTGTCGTCACCTGTTCCAACATAAAGGAATTCCCGCTGAAGGAGAAGAAAGAGCAAAGAGCCTACATCTACTTCAAGTTCGACTCGGCACCTTCGCTCACCGCAGACATAAAGTCAATAACGGTGACACACCTCGACACCATCCTGACCAAGCCCCTTGCACCTGCTCTTGAGTCGGAAGAGGCAAACAACGAGGCCTACGGCAACGACCCAGTGGAAATAGTGAAAAGCAACCTTGAAACTTTGGCGGAAGACGGCTATATGAACATTCGCTTCCGTACCAACTGGACACAGGGCAACGTACACCGCGTCAACCTCGTACGCGTAGCAGATGAGGACGGACTCGCCACATTCTGCTTCCACCACGATGCCAACGGAGAGACAAGCGGTGTGATCGGCGACGGAATGGTGGCTTTCTATCTCGACCTAGAGAAAGACATCGACAGGACACCACGCGAGATAAAAATAAAGTGGAAATCATTCACAGGCGACAAATCTGTAAAATTCAAATACATACCAAGGAACGACGACTAAGTGAACATCTTCGGGCATAACGACGAAAAGGCTATTGCCGAGGGCATCCGCAGGGGCGACAACCGTGCGATGCGCGACTTCTATGCCCAATTCGGAGGGCAGCTGACCGCCGTTTGCTCGAGATACATCACCGACGACCACGACGTGCAAGACGTGATGCAGGATGCCATGTTGAGCATCATTGAACACATCGACAGCTTTAAATACCATGAAAAAGGCTCGTTGAGAGCTTGGGCTACACGCATTGTCGTGAACCAAGCTCTCAACTTCATTAAGGCTAAACGCCGACAGAACGACACTTTCGCCGACAAGGACATCGGCAACCTTGCCTATGCCGACGACGACACAGAGCCAGACATAGGCGAGCTCTCGGCAGAGACAATTCACGAGATGATACGCAACTTGCCTGATGGCTACCGAGCGGTGTTCAACCTCTACGCCATTGAGGGGAAAAGCCACAAAGAGATAGCCGCGACACTTGGCATAAAGGCAGACACCTCGGCATCACAATTCCATAGGGCAAAAAACATGCTGGCAAGGGAGATAGAGAAGTATAAAAAGAACAATAAAGACAAACGATCATGACAGAGAACTGGAAACAACAACTGCAACAGAAGATGGACAGCTTAGAGAAGCCTGCCCCTGAGTTGTCATGGTCGGAACTTGACAAGGCACTCAAGGCAAGGGCAGCCAACCCACAGGCGAGGAAAGCCACGATAGTACCACTTTGGACGAAGCGCATTGCCACAGCCGCGGCAGTGGCGTTGATAGCGATTGCCGGCACGAGACTATTGTTCATCAGCGAGGAAGGCAACAGCATCGACTCCAACACACAGGAGAACTACACATCGCAACAGGCAGACAAAAAGCCAATAAGCCCACTAAAGGAACGCTTGGAAAGCGTAAGGGAACTGGCTGTGACAGAAAAGGCAAAGACAGTGGCAAGGGCAGAGACGACTATTCCAAGCACTGACAATGCGGAGAAGACAGCCGTAGAACTACCTAAGATTGAGGAAACAGGAGCAACGGAGGAGACAAAAGTGGAGAAAAAGGTGCAGGAAAAAGCCACAAGGAAGACCCAGACAGCCAATCAGGACTACAGATATATGGCACTGACAGAGCAGCCTTCATACACTAAGAAGCGCGACTCACACAGAGGATTCGCCGCCGACCTGCATGTGCAAGGGCTTATGGGAGCCAACAACTCAGGAAATGGTGTTGGCACGATGAACCTTCTAATGAGCGATGCGCCTACCTACAGCAACGGCGAGATGCAGATGCAAGGCATAGCCTATCCGCTAATGACGACCAAAAGGCACGACTTGAGCTACGACCACGACCTACCTATAAAAATAGGTGTAAGCCTGCGCTATAACATCGACGAGCGTTGGAGCATAGTCACTGGCGTGAACTATAGCTATCTGCACTCAACATTCACCGTCAACGACAACCCAGACCACAACGGCAGCCAAAAGCTCCACTACATAGGCATTCCTGTGGCTGCCAGCCTCAACATCTGGCAGAACGACCAGTTGAAGTTGTACATCATAGCGGGTGGAACGGCAGAAAAGCTATTGAAAGGCAACATGAAGGAAACGACTCCTGGGGACGTGACTGAGGAAACGAAACTGACAGAAAGTAGGCTACAATGGTCTATGCAAGGTGCTGCGGGAGTGGAATACAACATCACGCCAGCCCTTGGATTATATGTCGAGCCAGGCGTAAGCCACCACTTCAACAACCACTCCGACATTCAGAACATCTACAAGGAAAAGCCATGGAACTTCAGCCTCAACCTCGGTTTCCGCTTGAATATAAAATAAGGAGTCAAGGAGTTAACTCCCTCACGACTTAACTCCTAAAAAATAATTCGTAAAAAATTTGGTCGTTTGAACGTTTTTTCCTAAATTTGCAAGCATAAAACAACAACATTGATATGACTGCAGAAGAAAAGACAAAAATCGAAGAACGAATAGTAGATGTGTTGAAGACCGTCTATGACCCCGAGATACCCGTCAACATCTATGACCTTGGTCTTATATACAAAGTGGATGTGAAGGAAGAAGGTGATGTTGACATCGACATGACCTTCACCGCACCGTCATGCCCAGCAGCCGACTTCATTCTCGAAGACGTGCGACAGAAGGTAGATAGTCTTGAGGGAGTTAAAAACGCCACAGTAAATCTCGTCTTTGAACCTGCCTGGGATCAGAGCATGATGACCGAGGAGGCACGTGTGGAACTGGGATTTGAGTGAAGAACGAAAAGTGAAGAATGAAGAATATATATTTTCTTTCCGATGCCCATCTTGGCTCACTCGCCATCGACCACGGTCGGATGCACGAGAGGCGACTGGTACGCTTCCTTGACAGCATAAAGCACAAGGCAGCGGCTATTTACCTGTTGGGCGACATGTTTGATTTCTGGTACGAGTACAAGTATGTCGTGCCACGGGGCTACACACGTTTCCTCGGCAAGTTGTCCGAACTTCACGACCTCGGCGTTGAGATACACTATTTCACTGGAAACCACGACATTTGGGCATACAACTATCTTGAGACAGAATGTGGAGTGGTGCTACACACTCAACCTCTGACGACTGAGATCTACGGCAAGATTTTCTTCCTTGCCCATGGCGACGGACTTGGCGACCCCGACAAGAAGTTCAAGCTACTGAGATGGTTGTTCCACAACCGTTTCTGCCAAGTGATGTTCTCAACCATTCATCCACGCTGGAGCATGTGGTTTGGCATGCAGTGGGCAAAACACAGCCGACTGAAGCGCAAGAACAACGAGGAGCCACCATACATGGGTGAGCGTCGTGAGCATCTCGTACTGTTCACGAAAAAATACATCCAATACCACTCTAACGTTGATTATTTCATCTATGGTCACCGTCACATCGAGCTTGACCTACAACTCACGAAAAAAGCGCGTATGCTTATCCTCGGCGACTGGATAACGCAGTTCACATACGCCATGTACGACGGTGAGCACATGTTCCTAAACGAATATATTGAAGGGGAAAGCGAACCTTGATGAATTAAGAATTAAGGTGAAGAAATAAGAGTGAAGAATGGGTTGCGCATAGTCTGCGCTTTATCCTATTCTTCACTCTTAATTTTTAACTCTTAATTCTTAACTCTTAATTCTTAATTTCTCCCCTACTTATTATCACAAATCAGGTTCTCACCAGTCATGTCTGCAGGCTGCTCCAAGCCCATGATGTGGAGAATGGAAGGAGCTACGTCGGCAAGACGACCATTCTTTACTGTTGCCGAGTTGTTGTCGGTGACGTAGATGAATGGCACTGGGTTGAGAGAGTGTGCGGTGTTTGGAGTGCCGTCGTCGTTGATGGCGTTGTCGGCATTTCCGTGGTCGGCAATGATTATTGCCTCATAGTCGTTAGCCTTTGCAGCCTCTATCACGTCGCGAACGCAGTTGTCAACAGCATGTACTGCCTTTGCTATGGCATTATATACACCTGTGTGACCTACCATGTCGCCGTTGGCGAAATTCACTACAATGAAGTCATACTCCTGAGTGTTGATGGCACCAACGAGTTTGTCCTTGACCTCGTATGCCGACATCTCTGGCTTGAGGTCGTAGGTAGCAACCTTTGGAGAAGGAACCAGTATGCGGTCCTCACCCTCGTATGGAGCCTCGCGACCACCGTTGAAGAAGAACGTAACGTGGGCATACTTCTCTGTCTCGGCAGTGTGGAGCTGCTTCTTGCCCTTGCTGCTCAGATACTCGCCAAGCGTGTTGCCAACGTTCTCTTTTGGGAACAGGATGTGAACACCCTGGAAGGAAGCGTCGTAAGGAGTCATGCAATAGTACTGCAAACCAGGGATGGTCTTCATGCCTTCCTCTGGCATGTCCTGCTGTGTGAGCACCTGTGTCAGCTCCTTGGCACGGTCGTTGCGGAAGTTGATGAAGATTACAACGTCACCTTCCTGTATGGTTCCGTCAACCTTTGCATTGTTGATAGGCTTGATGAACTCGTCGGTAACACCTTCCTCGTAGCTCTCCTCCATAGCCTTCACCATGCACTCAGCCTGCTTTCCCTTACCCTCAACGAGCAGGTCGTAGGCCTCCTTCACACGGTTCCAACGCTTGTCGCGGTCCATAGCATAGAAACGGCCGACGATAGAAGCGATGTGGGCATCGTTCTTCTCGCAAACCTCAGACAGCTGTTTGATGAAGCTAACACCACTCTTTGGGTCAGTGTCGCGACCGTCCATGAAGCAGTGTACGAAAGTCTGTGTCAAACCATACTCCTTGCCAATCTCAACGAGCTTGAAGAGGTGGTCAAGAGAAGAGTGTACGCCACCGTCAGATGTGAGGCCCATGAGGTGAAGGCGCTTGCCTGTCTCCTTGGCGTAGCCATAGGCAGCCTTTATTTCGGGGTTCTCCAGTATTGAGCCGTCTTTGCAGGCACGGTTGATCTTCACGAGATCCTGATAAACCACGCGTCCCGCACCGATATTAAGGTGTCCCACCTCAGAGTTTCCCATCTGTCCGTCGGGCAGACCTACATTCTCACCTGAGGCATGAAGCTCAGAGTGTGCGCTGACAGCTGTAAGATAGTCGAGATAAGGTGTTGGCGTGTTGTATATTACGTCACCTTTTCCATGTTTTCCGATTCCCCATCCGTCGAGAATCATGAGTAATGCTTTCTTTGCCATAATTTGCCTATATATTTATTAATATACTTATTCCGAGTGCAAAGTTACATCAAAAAGAGAGAATATCCAAAGAAAAAAAATACATTTTAATAAAAAAAAGCAGATGAAATACCAACTATTCCAAATATTTTGTTTACTTTTGCAAAATGTAAAGTGGAGTTGGCAAAACAGACTTCCTATACGATATGAAACAAATTTCAAAACTACAATTAACTTAATATGGATTTAGTACAAAAAATCATCGAACGCGCTAAGAGCAACAAGCAGCGCATTGTACTCCCCGAAGCCACCGAGGAGCGCACATTAAGGGCAGCCGACCGAGTTCTGGCTGACGGTGTGGCAGACCTTATCCTCATTGGCAATCCCGACGAGGTTCACTCCCTGGCAAAGCAGTGGGGCCTGACAAACATTGACAAGGCTACACTCATCGACCCAGAGAACAACCCCAAGTCTGAGGAATATGCAGCCCTGCTGGCTGAGCTCCGCAAGAAGAAGGGAATGACAATAGAGCAGGCTCGCGAACTGGTGAAGAATCCACTCTACCTCGGCTGCATGATCATCAAGACAGAAGGTGCCGACGGACAGATCAGCGGTGCATTAAGCACTACTGGCGACACCTTGCGTCCAGCCCTGCAAATCATCAAGTGTGCTCCTGGCATCAGCTGTGTCAGCGGAGCCATGCTTCTCATCACCGACAAGCCTCAGTATGGCGAGGATGGCGTCATCGTAATAGGCGACGTTGCCGTTACCCCTATGCCTGACGCAAACCAGCTCGCACAGATTGCCGTCTGCACGGCACAGACAGCCAAGAGTGTCGCAGGTTTTGAGGAGCCACGTGTGGCAATGCTCAGTTTCTCCACCAAGGGCAGCGCAAGCCACGAGGTTGTTGACAAGGTTGTTGAGGCCACACGCCTTGCCAAGGAGCTCGACCCAACGCTCCAGGTTGACGGTGAGCTTCAGGCAGACGCCTCTCTCGTTCCATCGGTTGGCGAGAAGAAGGCTCCTGGCAGCAAGATTGCCGGTCATGCCAATGTCCTTGTCGTCCCTTGCCTCGAAGTTGGAAACATTGCCTACAAGCTCGTTGAGCGTCTTGGTGGCGCAACAGCCCTCGGACCAATTCTCCAGGGTATCGCCCGCCCCGTTAACGACCTATCCCGTGGCTGCTCAGTAGATGACATCTACAAGATGGTTGCCATCACCGCTTGCCAGGCAATGGATGCGAAGAAGTAGATATTAACAACATGGAGTTAAAGGAGTTAAAGGAGTTTAAAGGAGTTAAAGACAATAGTAATGACTTTCAGATTTGAGGATGTTATCGCATGGAAGAAGGCTTATAATTTTGCTCTTCTTTCCTACAAAGTGACAAGCGAATTTCCAGAAAGCGAACGTTTTGGACTATGTTCGCAATTTAGGAGGGCTGCAATTTCTATTGCAGCCAATATATCTGAAGGTTATAAAAAGTTAAGCAAACAGGACAAATTGAGGTTTATGAATATTGCACAAGGCAGTCTTGAGGAATGTAGGTGCTATATTTATCTTTCAAGAGATTTGGGCTATATTACCCAAGAAATGTTCAATAATCTATATTTCTCTTTGGAAGAAGCAAGCAAATTCTTAAATCTATATTGTCAGGGAATTATTAATAATAACCATCCAACTGACTAATAAAACAATTGTCTTTAACTCCTTTAAACTCCTTGAACTCCTTGAACTCCCCCCAAAACAATAAATGAAATGAAAATATTAGTTCTCAACTGTGGAAGCTCATCTATCAAGTATGCGCTCTACAACATGGACACAAAGGAAGTGATGACTTCCGGTGGTGCCGAGAGAGTTGGATTGGACGGAGCTTTCGTCAAAGTGAAACTTGCCAATGGCGAGAAGAAGCAGATTATGCACGACATTCCTGAGCATACCGAGGGAGTGAAGTTCATCTTCTCACTCCTTACCGACCCTGAAATAGGAGTAATCAAAGACTTGAAGGAAATCGATGCCGTAGGTCATCGTATGGTACACGGTGGAGAGAAGTTCAACAAGAGCGTGCTGCTCACCGACGAGGTGCTCAAGGTGTTTGAGGAATGTAGCGACCTCGCTCCTCTGCACAACCCAGCAAACCTCAAGGGTGTCAACGCCGTTTCGGAGCTGATGCCTGGTCTGCCACAGGTAGGCGTGTTCGACACAGCTTTCCATCAGACCATGCCCGACTACGCTTACATGTATGCCATTCCTTACGAGTTGTATGATAAGTATGGCATCCGTCGCTATGGCTTCCATGGCACAAGCCACCGCTATGTGGCTCAGCGCGTCTGCGATTTCCTTGGCGTTGACCCAGCAGAGAAGAAAATCATCACCTGCCACATCGGCAACGGTGCCTCAATAGCAGCTGTTGACGGAGGTAAGTGTGTTGACACCTCGATGGGACTTACTCCACTTGAGGGCGTGATGATGGGAACCCGTTCGGGCGACATCGACGGCGGTGCAGTGTCGTTTATTCAGAAGAAGCTTGGTTTGGATGCCGACGGTATTTCAGACCTGCTGAACAAGAAGAGCGGTGTGCTCGGCGTGACAGAGTTGTCGTCAGACATGCGCGAGGTAGAGGCTGCCTGCCAGAATGGCGACCCAAAGGCCGTGCTTGCCATGAAGATGTACAACTACCGCATCAAGAAATACATTGGAGCCTACGCTGCCGCAATGGGTGGTGTTGACATCATCGTCTTCACGGCTGGTGTCGGCGAGAACCAGTGGAGCACCCGTCAGGAGGCTTGCGAGGGTCTTGAGTTCCTCGGCGTAAAGATTGACAAGGAACTGAACAAGGGTCTCCGCGGTGTTGAGAAGGTTATCTCCACTGCAGATTCTAAGGTAACGGTCTGCATCATACCAACCGACGAGGAACTGATGATTGCAACCGACACAATGAATCTTCTGTAATTATTTGAAGAATCATAGGACAAAGGTGAGGAACCAGAGTGTTCCTCACCTTTTTCTTGTCCAATAACAGAAATAAAACGCCAACAAGTTTGTGTAAACCAATTAATTTTGCTACCTTTGCACCCGAATTACGTAATTTTGAATATTTTAGTTTGAAGACATTTGAAGAATTAGGCGTCAGCGAAGAGATTCGTCGCGCCATTGAGGAATTGGGATTCGAGAGCCCAATGCCCGTACAGGAGGAAGTCATCCCTTATTTGCTTGGCAACAGAAACGATGTTATCGCACTGGCACAGACCGGTACGGGCAAGACTGCCGCGTTCGGTATTCCCGTGCTGCAGAAACTCGACCCCAAGAGTCGTGAGACTCAGGCCTTGGTTCTTAGTCCCACACGTGAGCTTTGCCTCCAGATAGCCGATGACTTGAAGGACTTCTCGAAACACATGAAGGGGGTCAACATCGCGCCAGTCTATGGCGGAACGTCAATAGAGAACCAGATACGCGCCCTACGCCACGGAGCACAGATTATCGTCGCCACGCCAGGTCGCCTCATCGACCTCATGCACAGGGGCAAGGCAAAATTGGAGAACGTGAACAACGTAGTGCTCGACGAGGCTGACGAGATGCTCAACATGGGTTTTGCCGACAGCATAAACGAGATTTTCGAGGGCGTGCCAGAAGACCGCAACACCCTACTCTTCTCTGCCACAATGAGCAAGGAGATAGAGAAGATTGCAAAGAGCTATCTGCGTGAGTACAAGGAGATTGTTGTCGGTAGCCGCAACGAGGGTGCGGAGAACGTAAACCACATCTACTATCTTGTCAACGCCAAAGACAAGTATCTTGCACTGAAGCGTATTGTGGACTTCAACCCGAAGATATTCGGCATCATCTTCTGCCGCACAAAGCTTGACACACAGGAAATTGCCGACAAACTGATACACGACGGATACAACGCCGAGAGCCTCCACGGCGACCTCAGCCAGCAGCAGCGTGACCTAACGATGCAGAAATTCCGCCAGCATCTGACTCAACTTCTCGTCGCCACTGACGTGGCGGCACGCGGACTTGACGTGGACGACCTGACACACGTCATCAATTTCGGTCTGCCAGACGACATAGAGAGCTACACCCACCGCAGCGGACGAACAGGACGCGCCGGGAAGAAAGGCACCTCAATCTCCATTATCCACACACGCGAGAAACACAAGATGCGTGCCATTGAAAAGGAGATCGGCAAGGCTTTCGTCGAGGGTGAGATACCTTCAGCAAAGGAAATCTGCAAGAAGCAGCTCTATAAGGTAATGGACCAGATAGTCAAGACCGACGTCAACGACGAGGAGATAGACCCATTCATGAAGGACATCAAGCGCTACTTCGAGTTCATTGACAAGGAAGACCTCATAAAGAAGATTGTCAGCATGGAGTTTGGCAAGTTCCTCGCCTATTATGCCGATGCACCGGAAATAGAGAAACCCACGTCAAAGTCCTCACGCTCAGAGCGAAAGGGCGAACGTGGCGGACAAAGAGGTGAGCGAGGCGAGCGTAAGCGCGGACCGAGGAAGGCAGAGAGTGGCTTCCGCCGACTGTTCATCAACCTCGGTAAATCCGATGGCTTCTATCCCGGCGAGGTGATGCAGTACATCAACAAACACGTTGAGGGTCGTCAGGAAGTAGGTCATATTGACCTTCTTAGCAAGTTCTCCTACATCGAGGTGCCAGAGAAAGATGCCGCCAAAGTTATGAGGGCTCTCGACGGCACTGTCTATAAGGGACGCGAGGTGCGCTGCAACGATGCCGACGAGAAAGGACACGGCAGAAAGTCGGAAGGAAAGAGCAGCGAGGGCAAGAGAGCCAACAGCCGCAAAACCGACTCAAGGAAGGGTGGCGACAAACCAAAGAAACGTCGCGAAGCCGCCAATAAGACATTCATGGAGGACACCGGCGACTGGCGTCAGTTCTTCAAGGGCAACGACGTCAAGTTTAAAGACGATGAGCCAGACTTCAGCGAGGAAGGCTGGGCAATGAGAAAGCCTCGCAAGAAATAATCGGATAAGGACAATCACGCTCCTAAAATTTTAACATTTCGCAAAGTTCTTGATTTTAAGAGCTTTGCGATTGTTTTGTATAGATGTTTTACGTTTGCATTAAAAAAAAGTGGGGAAAAGTGGGGGAATGTGGGGGAAAATGTTTATCTTTGCAAACGAATTCATTAGACTTGTATATACATGCGTTTTTTAGGTAAGACAGATGCAAAATTGGATGTCAAGGGACGATTGTTCCTTCCAGCCTCCTTCCGCAAGGAACTTCAGGGTTCTGGTGCGGACAGGCTCGTGCTGCGCAAAGACGTATTCAACGACTGTCTTGTCATTTACCCCGAAAGTGTTTGGAACGAGCAGATGGATGCGCTCCGACGCAAGCTGAACAGATGGAACAAGGCCCACCAACAGGTCTTCAGACAGTTTGTAGCTGAGGCAGAGATGGCACAGCTTGATGCCAGCGGCAGGTTGCTCATTCCTAAGCGTTGCCTGCAAGCTGCTAATATCCAACAGGATGTGGAGTTTGTCGGAATGGGCGATACCATAGAGATATGGGCAAAGCAAAACACCGAGCAACCTTTCATGGAGGCAGAGCTATTTGGTAAAGCACTTGAGGAACTTATGGGTGGAGACGCTGATGAAAAACTTGGGAAAGAAGAGAGGGAGGACGGAAAATGACACAGGAGAGAGGCAATGAATACCACAAACCCGTCTTACTGACGGAAAGTGTTGATGGACTCGACATCAAGCCAGGTGGCATATATGTTGACGCGACATTTGGCGGCGGCGGCCATAGCCGCGAGATACTCCGGCGAATGGACCCCACAGCCCACCTCTACAGCTTCGACCAGGATGCCGATGCCGAGCGGAATATCGTTGACGACAAGCGTTTTACGTTTGTCAGAAGCAATTTCAGGTACTTGAGGAACTGGATGCGATATTTTGGAGTTGACCATATCGATGGAATATTGGCAGACCTTGGAGTGTCGAGCCACCATTTTGACGATGAGACAAGAGGTTTCTCCTTCCGTTTCGATGCGCCAATAGACATGAGGATGAACAAACGGGCGGGACGGACTGCTGCCGACATCCTTAACGATTATCCGGAAGAACAACTTGCCGACATCTTCTACATCTACGGAGAACTGAAGACGGCACGCCGAATAGCATCGGCAATAGTGAAGGCAAGAACGGCGAAACCTATAGGCACGACCTCCGACCTTATTGCCATCGTTGAACCGCTGATGCCGAAGGAAAGGCAGAAGAAAGACTTGGCAAAGGTGTTTCAAGCCTTGCGCATTGAGGTAAACCGCGAGATGGAGGCACTTAAAGAGATGCTTGCCTCGGCAGTGGAGTTGCTAAGTCCTGACGGTAGGCTATCGGTCATTACCTATCACTCGCTTGAGGACCGAATGGTAAAGAACGTGATGAAGACAGGAAATGCCGAGGGGAAAGTGGAGAAGGACTTCTTCGGACGCACGTCGGCAACAATGCGACCACTACAAGGAAAGCCAACGACTCCTTCGACAGAAGAACAACTCGATAATCCGCGAAGTAGGAGCGCGAAACTGAGAGTGGGAATAAAAATTAAAAATTAAAAATTAAAAATTAAGAATTAAGAGTTTGGAGTGGAGAGTGAGGAGAGACGGATGAAGAGTGAAGATATAAAGAAAGACAATATACAGGAGGCTAACGAGGTGAACGACGGGAATGTCACTGCTGAGCCTTTAGAGGAGACTGAGAAAAAAGCCTCCACGCTTGAGATGCTGAGGCAAAGCGTAAGCGAGGAAGACGAGGTCCCCGCGTCATCGCTCACGCTGAGGACTATTCTTGGTGGCGACATACTTTATGCCGAGATGTTGAGGAAACAGCTCTGGCTTATCGTACTGATAGTGTTCTTCACCATCATCTACGTTGCCTTCAGATACCAGTGCCAGCAGGACATGATCACCATCGACAAGATGGAGACCGAGCTGAAGGATGCCAAATACAAGGCCCTATCAAGTTCAAGCACACTGACTGAGCGTTGCCGCGAGAGCCATGTGCTTGAGATACTCAAGAACAACAAGGACAGTTTGCTAAAAGCATCTGACCAACCACCATATATAATAAATGTACCCGAAGAATGAGTAAGTTTGACAGCGAAAAGGTGATGCCACGCTACTTTGCTATCGCAGTAGTGCTGACGATTCTCGGAATAGCCATCATTGGCAAGGCATTATACATAATGACCGCCAAGAAGGACTATTGGACCGAGGTGGCTGACCGTTTGAAACGCGACAGCGTCACCGTGAAGCCCAACCGCGGCAACATTCTCAGCTGCGACGGTCAGCTCATGGCAAGCAGCATACCCGAGTACAAGATGTATATGGACTTCCTTGCCGGTGGCGAGAAGAAAGACTCCATCTGGCAGTTGAAGCTTGACAGTATCTGCATGGGACTCAACAAGATATTCCCTACGAAGAGTGCGGAGGAATTCAAGCGGCACCTTGAGGAAGGACGCCATAAGAAGGCACGCAACTGGGCTATATGGCCAAAGCGTGTTGACTATAACACCTACACCGAGGTGAAGAAGCTGCCTGTGTTCAACATGGGCAAATACAAAGGTGGATTCCACTGCGAGGAGTTCAACGCACGCCGCCGACCATTCGGCTCATTGGCGCAACGCACCGTAGGCGATATGTTCGGAGCCAAGGACACCGCACGCTGCGGTCTTGAGCTTTCCTACGACTCGATACTTCGCGGAACCAACGGCATAACCCATCGCCGCAAGATTCTGAAAAAGTATCTGAACATTCCTGTCACTCCGCCTATCGACGGCTGCGACATAGTCACCACCATCGACGTAGGCATACAGGATCTTGCCGAGCGCGCCCTGATAGAGGAGTTGAAAGACCCGCAGGTGCATGGCGACGCTGGCGTGGTGATAGTCATGGACGTTCCCACGGGCGACATAAAGGCGATGGTGAACATGACAAAATGTGCCGACGGCGAGTATCGTGAGGTAAAGAACTATGCCGTGAGCAACCTCCTTGAGCCAGGCTCAGTGTTCAAGACCGCATCAATCATGGTGGCTCTCGACGACGGCGTGGTAGATACGACATACAAGGTTGATACAGGCTGCGGTGTATGGAAGATGTACGGTCGCGACATGAAGGACCACAACTGGCGACGTGGTGGCTATCAGGTAATCTCCCTGCCACGAACCCTTGAGGTCAGTTCCAACATCGGCGTGAGCCGCATCATCGACGACCACTATCATGCCCACCCAGAGAAATTCGTCGAGGGCATACGCCGCATTGGTCTCGCAAGCGACCTCAACATACCTATCGCCGGCTCGACGCCTCCAAGAATAAGAATGCCGAAAAAGAACGAGCGCGGACAGTATCTCAACTGGAGCAAGACCGCCTTGGCATGGATGAGCATCGGATACGAGACTCAGATTCCTCCCATCTCTACCGTGACATTCTACAATGCCATAGCCAACAACGGCAAGATGATGCGTCCACGCTTTGTCAAGGAGGTGGTGAAGAACGGCGAGGTGATAAAGGAGTTCAAGCCCGAAGTGATAAAGAGCAAGATATGCAAGGAAAAGACGCTGAAGGAGATGCAGACCATACTTGAGCACGTCGTAAGCCAAGGTCTCGGAAAGAAGGCGGGTTCTAAGTCGTTCAAGGTGGCAGGAAAGACCGGAACGGCACAGGTGTCGCAAGGTGCAGGAGGCTACAAGACCGGCATCACCCACTATCTGCTCAGTTTCGCAGGCTATTTCCCTGCCGACAATCCTCTCTACAGCTGCATTGTCTGCATACAGAAGTCCGGTTTGCCCGCCTCTGGTGGCGGTATGAGTGGAGTCGTGTTCCACCAAGTGGCAGAGGGAGTCATGGCTCGACATCTTAAACTTAGTGTCGAGGACGCGCGCGACACGTCATCGGTAGTCATTCCCGACGTAAAGAACGGCAACCTTCTGGCAGCAACATACGTTCTCGACCACCTCGGCATAAAGAACGATTCGCAATGGAGCGGGAGCTATGCCAATGGCAATCCTATATGGGGATGGGCTGAGCGCCATCCGAAGCAGGTTACAATGAGCAAGATGAAGACCTACTCCAACGTTGTTCCTGACGTAAGGGGAATGGGCGCACGCGACGCAGTGTTCATGCTCGAGAGCCGTGGCTTGAGGACAACGATAGAGGGTTGCGGAAAGGTGAGGGAGCAAAGCGTGATGCCTGGCACCATAGTGAGGAAAGGACAGCTTTGCAAGCTGGTTATGAATTGAGAAATAAAACAATGAGAATATGAAACTGAACGAAATTCTAAGCAAAGTGAAGCCTCTCGACATTGTTGGCAATGCCGAAGTGGAGATAACGGGTGTGAACATCGACTCACGCCGCATAGAGAAAGGACACCTTTTCGTTGCCATCAAGGGAACTCAGGTGGACGGACATTCGTTTATTCAGAAGGCGATTGACTTTGGAGCCACGGCAATACTGTGCGAGCAAGTGCCAGAGGTGAGACACGAGGGAGTGACCTACGTCGTTGTGGATTCCACGGAGGCGGCAGTCGGTCCCGTGGCCACAATGTTCTACGACGATCCCACGTCGAAGCTGAAGCTTGTGGGAGTGACGGGCACAAACGGCAAGACGACTATCGCCACCTTATTATATAATATGTTCCGCAAGTTCGGACACAAGTGCGGTCTGCTGTCAACGGTGTGCAACTACATCGAGGACAAGGCAATACCAGCCGACCACACCACTCCAGACCCTATAGAGCTCAACCGCTTGCTTGCCGAGATGGTGGAGGCTGGCTGTGAGTATGCCTTTATGGAATGTTCAAGCCACGCCATCGCACAGAAGCGCATCGGTGGACTGAAGTTTGCGGGTGGACTTTTCACCAACCTCACCCGCGACCACCTCGACTACCACAAGACCTTTGAGAACTACCGCGATGCCAAGAAAGCTTTCTTCGACTTGCTGCCAAAAGACGCCTTTGCCATAACCAACGCCGACGACAAGAACGGCATGATAATGGTGCAGAACACCAAGGCAAAGGTAAAGACCTACTCCACACGCACCATGGCAGACTTCAAGGGCCGCATCATCGAATGTCACTTCGAGGGAATGTATCTCGACATCGACGGTCATGAGGTTGGCGTGCAGTTCATAGGCAAGTTCAATGTCAGCAACCTTCTCGCCGTCTATGGTGCTGCGGTGATGCTTGGCAAGAAGCCAGATGACATACTCGTCGTTCTCAGCACACTGAAGAGCGTCAGCGGACGATTAGAGCCAATCCATTCTCCCGAGGGTTTCACCGCCATCGTTGACTACGCCCACACGCCTGACGCACTGGAGAATGTGCTCAATGCCATCCACGAGGTGCTCGACGGCAAGGGACATGTCATCACCGTTTGTGGTGCTGGCGGCAACCGCGACAAAGGCAAGCGCCCCATCATGGCACAGGAGGCTGTGAAGCAGAGCGACAAGGTCATCATCACGAGCGACAACCCACGCTTCGAGGAGCCACAGGACATCATCAACGACATGCTCGCAGGGCTCAACCCACAGCAGATGAGAAAAGTGTTGAGCATTGCCGACCGCCGCGAGGCTATACGCACGGCCTGCATGCTGGCACAGAAGGGCGACGTGATACTCATTGCCGGCAAGGGCCATGAGGACTATCAGGAGATAAAGGGAGTCAAGCACCACTTTGACGACCGCGAGGAAGTAAGAAGGATTTTTGAAGAAAATTAAGTAATATGCTATACTATCTGTTCAGGTTTCTCGACCAGTATGACATCCCAGGCTCACACATCTGGGCATACATCTCGTTCAGGTCGCTGCTTACGCTCATCCTGTCATTGGTTATCTCTGCATGGTTTGGCGAGCGGTTCATCAAATATATGAAGCGCCGCAACATCTCTGAGGTTCAGCGCGATGCGAGCATCGACCCGTTCGGAGTGGAGAAGAAGGGTGTGCCTACAATGGGTGGCATTATCATCATTGTCGCCATTCTCCTTCCCGTGCTGTTGCTTGGCCGCATGCGCAACATCTATCTCATCCTGATGATAGTCACTACCGTTTGGCTCGGCTTCCTCGGTTTCCTCGACGACTACATCAAGATTTTCCGCCGCAACAAGGAAGGACTGAAGGGAAAATACAAGATTGTGGGTCAGGTGTCGATAGGACTAATTGTCGGTCTCGTTCTCTATTTCAGTCCCGATGCCGTGATAAGGGAGAATGTAGCCATGGAGCGTCAGGGTCAGGAACTTGTGGTCAAGCACAAGAGCAATGCGGAAAAATCGCTCAAGACCACCATCCCGTTCATAAAGAACCACAATCTCGACTATTCCGAGATAATGTCGTTCTGCGGCAAGTACAAGAATGAGGCGGGCTGGATCCTGTTCGTGCTGATGACGATACTCGTCGTTACTGCCGTATCCAACGGTGCCAACCTCAACGACGGTATGGACGGAATGTGTGCCGGCAACTCCGCGGTCATTGGAGTGGCGTTGGGCATATTTGCCTATGTGTCGAGCCACATCGAGTACGCCTCCTATCTGAACATTATGTATATCCCAGGCTCAGAGGAGCTTGTGGTGTTCATCTGCGCCTTTGTCGGTGCAATGATAGGTTTCCTCTGGTACAACGCCTTCCCCGCACAGGTGTTTATGGGCGACACTGGCTCGCTCATGATCGGTGGCATCATTGGCGTTTGCGCCATAATCATCCACA
Organism: uncultured Prevotella sp.; assembly: GCA_945833995.1. Classification (GTDB taxonomy): domain Bacteria; phylum Bacteroidota; class Bacteroidia; order Bacteroidales; family Bacteroidaceae; genus Prevotella. The sequence goes on along the minus strand of CAMAGM010000016.1, from coordinate 10,331 downwards.
AAGAGCTTATGCTCCCCATACTTTGCGGAATATTCTTTGTCGAGAGCCTTAGTGTCATCATCCAGACACAATGGTTCAAGATTCAGAAGCGCAAGGGACGCCGCGTGAGGGTGTTCCGCGCCACGCCTATCCACGACAATTTCCGCAAGCTCGACTCGCAACTCGACTCCACGAGCACATACGTGCTTAAGGGCTGGCCTCACCGCCCATTCCATGAGTCGAAGATTACCATACGCTTCTGGATAGTGACAATCATTCTGGCGGCATTGACAATTATTACACTGAAGATAAGATAAAGATGAAAAGAATAGTTATATTGGGTGCCGCAGAGAGCGGTGCCGGAGCAGCAGTACTGGCAAGGAAGGAAGGCTTCGACGTGTTCGTCTCCGACATGTCAGTCATCAAGGACAAATACAAGAAATTGCTCGACGACCATGGCATAGAATGGGAGGAGGGCAAGCACTCGGAGGAAAAGATCCTTAACGCCGACGAGATAATAAAGAGCCCGGGAATACCCGACACTGCCCCCATGATAAGGAAAATCGTGGAGAAGGGCATACACATCATCAGCGAGATAGAGTTTGCAGGACGCTACACCGACTCGAAGATGATATGCATCACGGGAAGTAACGGCAAGACAACGACCACGTCTCTCATCTACCACATCTTCAAGGAGGCTGGCTACGATGCAGGCTTGGCTGGCAACATAGGCAACTCGTTGGCGCTGCAGGTGGCAGAGGAGCCACACGAATACTACATCATCGAGCTAAGTTCATTCCAGCTCGACAACATGTATGACTTCCGTGCCAACATCGCCATCCTGCTAAACATTACTCCCGACCATCTCGACCGCTACGACAACTGCATGCAGAACTATGTCGATGCAAAGATGCGAATCATACAGAACCAGACCGAGAAGGATGCCTTCATCTACTGGAACGACGACCCTATCATCAAGCGCGAGCTGGAGAAATACGACATAAAGGCGGTGCAATACCCATTCTCCGAACTGAAGGAGAAAGGCTCGATAGGCTACACCGAGGAAGGCGAATACACCATAGAGAGTCCTGAGCCATTCAACATGGAGCAGGAGGAGATGAGCCTCACGGGCAAGCACAACATCTACAACAGCCTTGCGGCGGGCATCGCATCCGACATCACGGGAATAAAGAAGGACGTAATAAAGAAGAGCCTCAGCGATTTCCCCGGTGTGGAGCACCGACTGGAGAAGGTGGCGACAATAAAGGGAGTACACTATGTCAACGACTCCAAGGCAACCAACGTCGATGCCTGCTGGTATGCCCTTGAGAGCATGAAGACCAAGGTGATACTCATTCTTGGCGGCAAGGACAAGGGCAACGACTACAGTGCCATTAGCGACCTCGTGAAGCAGAAATGCGCAGGACTGGTCTATCTCGGTGCCGACAACACCAAGCTCCACAACTTCTTCGACGGTTTCGGCATTCCCGTGCGCGACACCCACTCCATGAAGGACTGCGTGGCAGCTTGCTACGAGATGGCACAACCTGGCGACACCGTGCTCCTTAGCCCATGCTGCGCCAGCTTCGACCTCTTCAAGAACATGGAGGACCGCGGCGAGCAGTTCAAAGCTCTGGTAAGAGCCCTGTAATGCTGCCTGCCCGCCAGAATTCCCGGAATTTCCGGACAACCCGGACAATCCGGACACCCCTACAAAAAAACAAAAGAAAAATATGAATCACAAGATAGGCAATCTTTTCAAAGGCGACAAAGTCATCTGGATGGTGTTGTTCATGCTCTGCATGATCAGCGTCGTCGAGGTGTTCAGTGCGTCGAGCAACCTCACCTACAAGAGCAACAACTACATCATGCCTATCGTCAAACACTCTATTACGATATTCGCCGGTGTGGTCATTGCCATGTTCATGGTTAAGATTCCATGCCGCTATTTCAAGTTGGCTACGCCGTTCCTCATAATCATCTCGTTCCTCACGCTTCTGTGGGTGCTTTTCGCGGGTGAGACAATCAACGGCGCCAACCGTGTGATAGAGATAGCGGGACAGACATTCCAACCTTCGGAGATAGCCAAGGGTACGATGGTTCTCGCCGCGGCACAGATTCTCAGCGCCATGCAGACCGACCGCGGCACTACCGACAAGAAAGCCATGCGCTTCATTCTCATCCTTCTGGCTCCTTTCGTGCTACTGATAGGCAAGGAGAACCTATCCACAGCGGCACTGCTGTGTTTCGTCATCTTCCTCATGATGGTCATTGGCCGTGTACCTATGGTGCAGCTCGGCAAGCTGCTTGGCGTGGTGTTGCTCTGTGTCTCACTCGCCGTAGGAGCCGTGATGGTGCTTGGAAACGACACGCCACAGGAGAACCCCAACCTCACAAAGACAGAGGAGATGACAACCAAGGCAGAGACGAAGTCGTCCAACGTGGGAAAACTGCAACGCCTCGGCACATGGAAGGGACGAATAAAGAAATTCCTCGACAACAAGCCCATAGCGCCAAAAGACTACGACCTCGACAAGGACGCGCAGGTGGCTCACGCCAACATCGCCATCGTGACGAGCAACATCATTGGCAAGGGTCCTGGCAACTCTGTCGAGCGCGACTTCCTCGCACAGGCATTCTCCGATTTCATCTATGCCATCATCATTGAGGAGATGGGCATTGGCGGTGCCTTGCTCGTGGTGTTCCTCTATATTGTCCTTCTTTTCAGGACAGCGAGGATAGCCAACCGTTGCGAGAACAATTTCCCCGCCTTCCTTGCCATGGGGCTCGCCCTTCTGCTCGTTGTCCAGGCGGTATTCAACATGCTGGTGGCAGTAGGTCTCGCGCCTGTCACGGGTCAGCCTCTCCCACTTATCAGCAAGGGTGGAACCTCTACTATCATCAACTGCGCCTACATCGGCATCATACTGAGCATCAGCCGCTCAGCCAAGCGCAGGGTAAGCGACAAGCAGAAAACCAAAAACGGCGGAACGCCTGCCGTGGAGGTGGCATGATGGGGCAAATGTCAAGCAATTATGGGAAAAAAGAAAAAAAATGCCCAATAATGGCTTTATAAGATAGAAAATTAGTAATTTTGCACACTATTATAATATATAAGTAAGGTATGAGTGACAGTTTAAGAATCATAATCAGCGGAGGTGGCACGGGAGGACACATTTTCCCTGCCGTTTCCATTGCCAATGCCATTAAGGCGTTGAGACCCGATGCGAGAATACTCTTCGTGGGCGCACAAGGAAGAATGGAGATGCAACGTGTACCTGCTGCGGGATATGAGATTGTTGGTTTGCCAGTGAGGGGACTCATACGTCCCTTGTGGTCGCCAAGGAACATAGGCGTGGCACTCGACTACCTCAAAAGCCTGCGTCAGGTGCGCAAGATAGTCAAGGACTTCAAGCCACATGCCGCCGTTGGAGTTGGCGGATATGCCAGTGGCGCGACGCTCGATGCGGCTGCGAAGCTTGGCATCCCATGCCTCATACAGGAACAGAACTCCTATGCCGGTGTGACGAACAAGCATTTGGCAAAGAAGGCATCGAAGATTTGCGTAGCCTACGACGGCATGGAGCGCTTCTTCCCTGCCGACAAGATACTGACAACGGGAAATCCCGTAAGGCAGAACCTGCTTGAGACCAAGCTCTCACGCGAGGAGGCAATAAAGTCGTTCGGTCTTGACCCTTCGAGGAAGACCATTCTCTTCGTGGGCGGAAGCCTTGGCGCAAGGACAATCAACGAGAGCATACTGCGCCGACTCGACACAATCCGCAACTCCGACGTGCAGATAATTTGGCAGACAGGCAAATACTACAATGCCAAGATCAACGAGCAACTGGCAGCCACAGAGCCTATCGGCAATCTCGTCGCCACCGACTTCATCAGCGACATGGGAGCAGCCTACAAGGCAGCCGACCTCGTCATCAGCCGTGCCGGCGCAAGCAGTATCTCCGAGTTCTGCCTCATTGGAAAGCCCGTCATTCTCGTCCCATCGCCTAACGTTGCCGAGGACCATCAGACAAAGAACGCCATGGCATTGGTGAACAAGCAGGCGGCAATGATCATGAAGGACGTCATGGCACCCAACGAGCTGCTCGACCTCGCCCTTGAGACAGTGAGGAGCGACGGAAAACTCGAGAGCCTGAGCATGAACATCAAGAAACTTGCACTTCCAGACTCTGCGGACATTATCGCCAAGGAAGTACTGAAATTAGTCAAAAACGGATAATTATGGAACTTAACGACATCAAGGCAGTATATTTCATCGGAGCTGGCGGCATTGGAATGAGCGCCATAGCACGGTATTTCCTCCACAAGGGCATCGTGGTGGCAGGTTACGACAAGACCTCAACGCCACTCACCGAGCAGCTTGCGAGGGAAGGTATGCTGATACACTATGAGGAGGACACCGACGCGATACCCGCCCTCTGCAAGGACCCGAAGGCGTGCCTCGTCATCTACACACCCGCAATACCCTCCGACCATAAGGAGCTGGTCTATTTCCGCGACAACGGATTCGAGATAGAGAAGCGCGCACAGGTGCTTGGCACGCTCACCCGCACACACAAGGGACTCTGTGTGGCTGGAACACATGGCAAGACCACCACATCCACCATGTGCGCACACATAATGCACCAGAGCCATGTCGATTGCAACGCATTTCTCGGAGGCATCTCGAAGAACTATGGTACTAACTACATCCTCAGCAACAGCGACTACGTGGTGATTGAGGCAGACGAGTTCGACCGCTCTTTCCACTGGCTGCGCCCATGGATAAGCGTCATCACCGCCACCGACCCCGACCACCTCGACATCTACGGCACGAAGGAGGCTTATCTTGAGAGCTTCAACCACTACTCCACCCTCATTCAGCCAGGCGGGGCGCTCATCATACGCAAGGGACTTGAGATGAAAGACGACCTGCAGCCTGGCGTGGCAAGATACGAGTACAGCCGCGACGAGGGCGACTTCCACGCCGAGAACATCGTGATAGAGAACGGCGAGATAACCTTCGACTTCATCTCTCCCATTGAGAACGTCAGTGGAGTGCGCCTCGGTCAGCCCGTACCCATCAACATCGAGAACGGTGTAGGGGCAATGGCTATGGCGCAGTTGGCAGGCTGCACAGCCGAGGAGCTACGCCATGGCATGGAGACCTACGGAGGCGTTGACCGCCGCTTCGACTTCAAGCTGAAGACCGACCGCCTCGTCTTCCTCAGCGACTATGCCCACCACCCACAGGAGATCTACCAGAGTGCGAAAAGCATACGCGAGCTGTATCGCGACAAGCGCATAACCGCCATTTTCCAGCCGCACCTCTACACCCGCACGAGGGATTTCTACAAGGATTTCGCCAACAGCCTCAGCCTTCTCGACGAGGTTGTGCTCTGCGACATCTATCCCGCCCGTGAGGAGCCGATACCTGGAGTAACTTCCAAGCTCATCTACGACAACCTCAAGGACGGCGTGCGTAAGGAGATGATTGGCAAGGACGAGGTGCTCGACTATGTCAGGAGCCACGATTTCGAGGTGCTCATAGTGCTTGGCGCGGGCGACCTCGACAACTATGTGCCACAGATTGCCCGTTTGCTTGAGGAGAAACTTAAATAAACATTTTCAGACATGAATTGGAAGAAGACCGCCATAATAGTCATCGATGTCGCCCTCGCAGTCTATCTGCTGCTTGCCATCACCGCCTTCAACAAGCCAGACGGTAAGGGCATGGTGTGCAACAAGGTGAGGATAGACATAAAGGATGGCGTCGTTGACGGCTTCCTCAATGTTGACGAGATAAAGTCAATCCTCGTGAGGCACAAGATCTACCCGTTGGCAAAACCCATGGAGAGCATCGACATACGCCAGATTGAGGAGACGCTCTGCAGCAGCCCATTCGTCAACGAGGCACAGTGCTACAAGACACAGAGCGGACATGTCTGCATCGAGCTGACGCAGCGCATGCCCGTGGTCAGGATAAAGGCAGCCAACGGCGACGACTACTACATCGACAACAACGGCGGCGTGATGCCCAACGTAAAATACTGCTCCGACATCATCATCGCCACTGGCAACATCAGCCGCAAGTATGCGCAGAAAGTGCTGACAGGAGTAGGCAACATCATCCTCGCCGACAAGTTCTGGCAAAACCAGATAGTGCAGATAAACGTCCTGCCCGACGAGACATTGGAGATGGTGCCAAGGGTGGGCGAGCACATCATCTATCTCGGTGAGCCAGCGGAGATAAAGGAGAAACTGACCCGCGTGGAGAAATTCTACCGCTATGGGCTCAGCCAGGCAGGATGGAACAAATACTCCTACATCAACGTGGCTTTCGACAATCAGATAATTTGCAAGAAGAAACAACAAAACAATAGTACAATATAAAAGATGGCAACAAAGGAATTTATCGTAGCAATCGAGCTTGGTTCATCAAAGGTGACAGGCATCGCAGGACAGAAGAACCTCGACGGGAGCATCAATGTGCTCGCCGTGGTCAAGGAGGAGTCGTCATCATTCATACGCAAGGGTGTTGCCTACAACATTGACAAGACAGCCCTCTGCATCTCAAACATCGTAAAGAAACTGAGCACGCAACTCAAGACAGAAATCACAAAGGTCTATGTGGGAGTGGGCGGACAGTCCATCAGGAGCGTAAAGAACGTCATAACAAAGGAATTGCCAGCCAACACCAAGGTCACCGAGGACATGGTGGTCGATCTCATGGAGGCTAACAGGGCAATGGAATATACCGACCAGGAGAAGCAGAGCTATGTCATACAGGAGTTCAAGGTCGATTCGCAGTATCAGATAGACCCTGTGGGCATCCAGTGCTCACACCTTGAGGGAAATTTCCTCAACATTCTCCAGCGCTACACATTCTACAAGAACCTCAACCGTTGCCTTGAGAATGCGGGGGTAAACGTAGCCGATATGTTCATCTCGCCAATAGCACTCGCCGACAGCGTACTCACAGAGACGGAGAAACGTTCCGGCTGCGCCCTTGTCGATATTGGTGCCGACACCACCACGGTGTGTGTCTATAACAAGAACATACTGCGACATCTCGCAGTCATCCCATTGGGAAGCCGCAACATCACCAAGGACATCGCATCGCTGCAGATTGAGGAGAGCGAGGCAGAGAAGATGAAGCTGAAATATGCCAGCGCCTACACCGACAATGCCGACATCGACAACAACCTCAAGCTGCCCATCGACCAGGAGCGCAGCGTCGATAGCCGCAAGTTCATCGAGATTGTCGAGGGTCGCCTTGAGGAAATCATCGAGAACGTGTGGAACCAGATTCCTTCAGACTACTACGAGAAACTGCTCCTCGGAGGAATTATCCTCACTGGTGGAGGCTCGAACATAAAGAACATCGAGAAGGCGTTCTACAACTATACGCACCTCGACAAAATACGCGTGGCGAAGTTCGTCAACTACACGGTGAGGTCAACAAACCCCGACATCAACGCCAAGAACGGCATGATGAACACCATACTCGGACTGCTCATCAAGGGCGACCAGAACTGCGCCGGAGTGGAGATAGACCCAACGAACCTCTTCGACAGCAACAACACCGCATCGCTCAACGGCCCTATCTCGCTTGGACAGCGCACCACGGACAACAGCAAGAAGACCGGCGTAGTCCTTACCGAGGCAGAGAAGCGCAAGGCTGAGGAGGAGGCACAACGCCGACGAGAGGAGGAGGAACGCCGACGCGAGGAGGAAGACGCAGAGGCACGCCGACAGGCTGAGGAAGAGAAGAAACGCCTTGAGGAGGAACGCCGACGCAACAGCCCGCTCAACAAGGGAATAACCTGGCTGAAAAAGGTGGTTAAGGATATGACGGCGGACGAATGAATTAAGAATTAAGAGTTAAGAATTAAGAGTTAAGAGTGAAGAATTGAATAATAGAAAGTAGAAGGTAGTAGGTAGAAGGTAGATATTACCAAAGCCTCAGCAAAACAGCAGGTATGGAACATAAGGGCAGAACTAATCTCTACCCTCTAACCTCTCCCCTCTACCCTCCCAAAATCAAAATAATATGGCAGACAACAATATACCATTGGTTGACTTCGGGTCGCCAGAGAAAGAGCATAGCATCATAAAGGTCATTGGTGTAGGTGGCGGTGGCGGCAACGCCGTAAACCACATGTATCGCGAGGGAATACACGACGTCACCTTCGTCCTTTGCAACACCGACGCACAGGCACTCAACGACTCCCCCGTGCCTGTCCACCTGCAACTCGGCAAGGAGGGACTCGGAGCAGGCAACAAGCCTGAGAGGGCACGCATAGCGGCAGAGGAAAGCATCGACGACATCCGAAAGATGCTCAACGACGGCACACGCATGACATTCATCACGGCAGGTATGGGAGGCGGAACAGGAACAGGTGCCGCACCAGTCATTGCACGCGTGTCGAAGGAGATGGACATTCTCACCGTGGGCATCGTGACGATTCCGTTCCGTTTCGAGGGCGACCGCAAGATCGACCAGGCTCTCGATGGTGTGGAGCAGATGTCTAAGAACGTAGATGCACTGCTCGTAATCAACAACGAGCGTCTGCGCGAGATATATCCCGAGCTCACCGTTCTCGATGCCTTCGGCAAGGCTGACGACACACTTAGCGTGGCGGCAAGGAGCATTGCCGAGATCATCACCGTACACGGACTCATCAACCTCGACTTCAACGACGTAAAAACGGTGTTGAAGGACGGCGGCGTGGCAATAATGAGCACTGGCTATGGAGAGGGCGAGGGCAGGGTGAAGAAAGCCATCGACGATGCGCTCAACTCCCCGTTGCTCAATGACAACGACGTGTTCAACTCAAAGAAAATCCTGCTCAACATCTCGTTCTGTGGCAACAAGGACAGCAAGGACGGACTGCTGATGGAGGAGATGAACGACGTGAACGACTTCATGGCAAAGTTCGGCGACTTCGAGATAAAATGGGGTATTGCCACCGACCCTGAGTTAGGCAAAAAGGTGAAGGTGACTATTCTCGCCACTGGCTTCGGCATAGAGAACGTCGATGGCATGCACGGACACATCAAGCGACACACGCAGGAGGAGGCAAACCGCATTGCCGAGGAACAGGAGAAGGCAGCAGAGCGTCAGGACCGCCGCAACCGCTACTATGGCAACGAGGGCAACAACCTCAAATACAAGCGCCGCCCACACATCTACCTCTTCCACTCCGAGGACCTCGACAACGACAACGTGATAGCAAAGGTGGAGGACACTCCAACCTACAAGCGTACAAAGGAGATTCTTGAGAGCATCAACAGCCACTCCTACAACAAGGAGCCAATAGAGGAAGTTCCTGCCGAGAAGCCAAAGGAAACCACCCCCGGAACAATAAAGTTTTTGTAAAATTCGAGTTAACGAGTAAACTAAATAAATAATAATATGTTATTCGAACAAGTAAGCAAAGACATCGTTGCGGCAATGAAGGCAAAGGACAAAGTACGTCTCGAAGCCCTGCGCAACATCAAGAAAGTGTTTATCGAGGCTAAGACAGCCCCAGGAGCAAACGACACACTTGAGGACTCAGCTGCCCTCAAGATCCTCCAGAAACTTGCCAAGCAAGGCAACGACTCTGCCGCACTCTACAAGAGCCAGAACCGCGAGGACCTCGCCGAGGCAGAGCTGTCGCAGGTAGCAGTCATCGAGAGCTATCTGCCAAAGCCACTCAGTGCAGAGGAAATAGAAGCCGCCGTCAAGGCAATCATCGCCGAGACTGGTGCAACCAGCATCAAGGAAATGGGCAAGGTGATGGGCGCAGCCAACAAACAGCTTGCCGGCAAGGCAGATGGAAAGACAATATCAGACATAGTGAAAAAGCTATTGTCATAACTTCAAGAACCCCTTTTTAATTACTCAACTTTCGGAAGTGATGGAAGTTAAAGGAGTTAAAGGAGTTAAAGACGAATGTCCAAACCAGAAAAACTCCATAAAGGAAGCGGAAAACTATTGTCTTTAACTCCTTTAACTCCTTTAACTCCATGAACTCCAAAGGTTTATCAAATCAGAAACTTGAATTAATTATATTATGAAGGGGAAATAGATTAAACTACAATAGGCTTTCGTTCTATGTTCCGCAATGGTGAACCTACGTTCCGCAGTGGGGAACGTACATTCCGCATTGGTGAACGTACGTTCCGCATTGCGGAACATAGAATGAACCCCTACTTCTGCATAAATCGAATACCCTTCTGTGGCAACTTCATAACCGCTATCCCCATACATTTAGAACTCCTTAACACACCTTAATTGCATACCCCATTCTTTTAATTTTTAATTCTTAATTCTTAATTTTGCAACGCAACTTTCCCTACCCGTG
>CAMAGM010000015.1 GCA_945833995.1 uncultured Prevotella sp. | reverse complement strand
GCCCTCGACTAAAAAGCAAAAATACAACAAAGCGAATTTATAGAACCCACCTATATAGAACCCAGCGATATTCACTCCATTTCACAACAACTATCATGAATATGGAAAGATAGCGTAAATGGAAACGTCATACTGCCTAACGAAATTTGATGATTATAGGTGTCTGGTTTATATTCCGCAGTGGGGAATATAGAATGGATATATGAAAAGCCCTCTAAATCGCAAGGAATGCGGTTTAGAGGACTTGTCGTTTTGGGGAATTGTGGGATTTACTTCACTGTTGAGGAGACGTTCTGACGCTCGTAGTAGGCTTTGTAGTCAGCACCGCCGTACTTCAAGCCGAGGTCCTCGCCTGCTATGCCGTCGCAGAAACCCTTGTATGCCCACTTGCGGAGATAGTCGGCATCGAAGAGGTTTGGCTTCTCGCCGTTGAGCCAGTACTCGTGCTCGGCATCGTTGTCGGAGAGGCTCCAGATGGTGATGCCGCTCTGCTGCGCCTGAGGAACGTTCTGCTTGAACGACTCCACTACCATGCGGTAGCAGTCAGCCTGTGCCTGATACTGTGCCGACGATGGTGAGCCTGTGCCGAGGGCAATGTCAAGCTCAGTGATGCGCACGAGCTTGCCTGTGGCTGCCATTGTCTTGAACATGGCATCAATCTTCTCCTTGAGGGCAGCAATGTTGGAGGCGTTCTTCTCTGTGTCGTCGCTGCAAGAGAGCGTGAGGTGCATCTGTGTGCCAATGCCATCGACTATGGCAGAGCCGTTGTCGGCATCAATCTTCTTCACGAAGTCGCAGAGTGCCTGCAGCTTGGCTGGGCTTGTCTCAAGGTTGTAGTCGTTGACGAAGAGCTTTGTCTCTGCTGGCAGGTACTTGCGGGCAAGCTGGAAGGCGACTACAGGATAGTCCTTGACGTAGTAGCCCCAATACCAGTGGCCGCTGCCCCAGTTGAGCGAGAGTCCGTCAGCCTCGGTCTCCACGGGAGCTGCATCGTAGTAGGTCACGCCGTCCTCTTCCCATGAGCTGCCGAAGACTCCCTCATCTATTCCACGCACCTTTGCGCTACCATCGGCTATAGGCTCATTGATGACGTCGTAGCCGTATGGCGTGATGCCCTTCTCGGCAAGATGGTCGGCAACGCCCTTCACCCATGCGTCCATTGCCCCAACGAGTGCCTCACGCTTCTCGGCGGCGCTCTTCAGGACGTAGTACATCTTGGTGCCGCGGGTCTTTGCCTGTGCTGCCTGGTTCTTGGCAGGACCGAACTTGATGTTATCGACATAGTAGGTGGCACCCACCTTACCGAAGTTGAGGATGATGCGGTTTACGTCCTCGTAAGCCGGTGTGAACTCAAACTCGCACTTTATCCAGTCGGTGCCGATGCTGAACGTGTTGTATGCGCCCTGTGAGCCGTAGGTAGAGCCGTTCTGATATTGGAACTGTATCTCGCCGGCAGCGGACGATGACTTGGCATAGAACTGGATGATGTATGACTTCGTCGGGTCGAGATAGGAGTCGAAGGTGTAGGCGTTCTGAGCTTCCCAGGCATTGCCGTCGCCCTTGTTCTTTAGCACGAGACCTACAGAGCCTTGATAGCCTTCGCCCTCAACAACCTCGACGCTCTCCTTGTTGCTGCCCCATGAGCCCCAGCCACCAGTGGTGCCGCCCTCGAAGTCGGACGCGTCGCCACCGAGCACATTGTCCATCGGGTCTTCCTGCTTGAGACCGAACTGTATGTCATCGACGGTGTAGGTGCCGCTGACCTTACCGAAGTTGATGAGGATGCGGTTGACATCGTCGTAAGCCACCTCGAACTCACGCTCGCAGGTGACCCAGTCGGTGCCAACGGAGAAGTCGGTGTAAGCGCCCTGCGAGCCGTAGGTAGAGCCGTTCTGATATTGGAACTGCAGATAGCCCGCTGGCGACGTTGACTTTGCCTTGAACTTCATGACGTAGGTCTTGCCTGTCTCAAGATAGGTGTCGAAGGTGTAGGCGAACTGTGCCTCCCATGAGTTGCCGTCGCCCTTGTTTTTCAGCACCACGGCTGGTGAGCCGTCCTGACCTGCACCGGCAACGACCTCCACGTTGTCCTTGTTGCTTCCCCACGAGCCCCAGCCGCCCGTTGTTCCGCCATTGAAGTCGGAGGCGTCACCAGGCAGCACGTTGGCTATCTCGCCCTCGCTCTCCACCACGAGTGTGGGCTGAATGAGCGATTTCAGATAGTTGGAGTTCTGCTGTGTGTGCCAGAAGAAGTTGTGACCGTAGAGCTTCATGCCTGAGGCATTGAGCGCATCGACCATGGCATCTACGGTGCCGAAGCTGAGTGTGCCGCTGTTGCCCACGATGGCATCGTGCTTCATGGCGTTGCCTGGTGTGAACAGCTGGAAGTTGGCGTTGGCAAGGTCAGCCTCGCCTTTCTCGTTTGCCACATACATTGCGGCTCCCATACCGATGCCAAGCACGGTGTTGGGCATATACTGCTGCGTGTAGTCCTTGAGGTTGCCATAGTTGGCAAGCACCTCCTTGACCTCAAGCGGCAGCTCGGCAGCGGTGACGCCTGCGTGGTCGGCAGGAGACGCCCACTCCATTATTTGCTCGTCGCATCCAGTGAGCAGCATGGCTGATGCCACTACTGGAACCAAATATTTATATGTCTTCATAATTCAATATTCAATTTTCAACGTTCAATGTTCAATTTTCAACGTATTAATAGTCAGAAACCTCCGTGGTGCGGTTGTAAACGAGGCGGAAGTTGTCCACATAGATGAGCTGGCTGCACACTGAGGCGGGCAGCTCGACGTTGCCCACGGTGATGTCGTTGTTGACGAAGCCTACGCCGAAGTTCTTGTAGGAGGCGGCGTTGCGGTCGTCAACCAATTCCTGGAATAGTGGCGACTGGCCTGCCTCAACCTCGTTGGCATATTTCGAGAACTGTGTGAGCGGAATGGTCACCGTCTGCCAACCGTCGGTCTTGAATGGCGTTGTTGAACCATCGTCGTTGAGCCAAGGCACCCATACGGTGGTCATGGTGGTGGAGCTCTTTACCTCGTCGCTGCCATAGCCGTTGAAGGATACGTTGTTGTTGGCGGTGATCTGAATCTGACCTGTGCCTGACCATGCCTCAGGTACATAGACATCGAACTGGAAGGCGAGGTCGGAGAGCGGTGTGGTGGCTGGTATTGAGCCGAAGAAGTTTGACCAGTCGTCGGCATCGTTGCCATTACCAGCTGTCCATACCTCGGTGCAGCGACCCTTAACAGCCACGCCTCCGGCATTGATGAGACGCTGCGGGATGAGCTGGCAGACCTTGCCGCGACCACTTGCGAGAGGGTCGTTGACGAGGTCCTCGTTGTTGATCATCGAGCCTGTCTCGCTCCAGCTCCAGTAGCCCTGTGTGCCCATGCCATCGAAATTGAGAATCATCGAGCGGCTGTCGTTGAAATAGTCGGGTGATACGGCTGTTCCGTTGGCTCCCTCCGAGGTGACGGTGCCTGCGCCTGAAACGCCCGAAGGCATGGTGAACGAGAACCACTCGCCATCCTCGTCGCTGACGATGCCGCTTGTCACCTCAACGCCGCCTGGCAGTGTGACCTTGGTTGTCTCCTGAAGGTTTGCTCCATAGGCAATGACCTTCTCGCCAGGCATTGGCAGTGAGTTGCTGAGACTTGTGATGCTTGGCGCTGCGGCACGGATGATGAAGCTGTAGGAGAGCTGTGTAGCGTCCTTCACCAGCACGATGGTGTTGCGCACGCTCTCGTCTGCCTTATCCACTGGTGTCTTCGCATTGAGCGTCACCCAGATGTTGTTGTCGGTCATGAGTGCGTTGTTGAAATAGGTCTCATAGCCGTTGACATAGATTTTCTTCAGCCCCGTGAAGCCAGAACCCTCGATGCGGAGCAACTGTCCGAGACGGGCGAATGTCACCTCGCGGTCGAAGACAGAGTCCTTGGCATTGACATCTTCAAGATAAATCTTGTTGATGGTCATTGTTGCCGACTGCGCGTTGTCGTCGTCGTCGCTACACGAGGCGAGCAGCGGAGCAACGAGTGCAATCAGCAGATATAAGTATTTCTTCATAATTCTTTATTTTTATGTATTTATTTTGGGGGAGTTCAGGGAGTTAAAGGAGTTGAAAGGAGTTAAAGACAATAGTCCTTCCACTTCTGTCAAGTAAATCACCAAGGCTAAGACATACGTCTTTAACTCCTTTCAACTCCTTGAACTCCTTGGACTCCTCAGTCATAATTAAAATATCTCCTCTACTTTTACTTCCCTTTCTCCGAACTCGTATCTCACGGTGGTGATATTACCGTTGGAATCGGTCTTTAGGTATGGATTCTTTGCCTGGTCGGTGTCAGCCATAGGGAGAATCAGGTTCTTCGCCGTGGCAACGGCAACGCCAGAGCCTGGGGCAACGTAGGTGTCGCTGAGCTTGTAGGAGTGGGTTGAGGCCTCGTAGTAGCTCGCGTTGCGGTTTTGGCTGTTCACGTAGTTGACAACCTCCTGCTGCTGATAGTAGCTGCGGCGAGCGAGCTGATACCAGTAGAGTCCCTCGAAGGCAAGCTCCACGCGTGACTCGTGACGGATATCCTCGAATGTGAGCTTCGACTTCTCTGGCACTCCGGCGCGGCGGCGCAGCTGGTTGAAATACTTCAGCACGTCGGCGTCAGAAGTGCTCTCGCTGTTGCCAAGCACTGCCTCGGCATAGTTGAGATACACCTCGGCGAGGCGCAGCATGTAGGTGTTGATGCCAGAGTTGTTGACAGTGGAGAAGCCGTTGACCTTTTTCGTGCCGATGACATATTTCTTGATGTTGGCACCCTGTGAGCCTGCGCTCTCCGTCACGCCATAGACGTATGGGTCGTTGGCATCGGCGCTGAGTTCGGGATAAGCCTCGCCGTATGAAGCCACCGAATTGTGGCGGCGGATGGCATCGTCAACAGTCTTTCCGAGGTTGGCGTCGGCATATTCCTTGAATTCCTCCCAGAGGTCCCAAGAGCAGTAGGTCGCACCACCCCAGGCGTTGGTGTCGCCCACCATGGTGCTCCAGGCGAGGAAGCGTGTCATGCTCTGACCGGCTCCACCCACGCCGTCGCCGGCGATGAACTGCAACTGGAAGAGTGCCTCGGAGTTGTTGTTGATGGACTTTGCAGCCCAGAGGTCGGCATAGGTCTCCACGAGTTTCGCTCCGCTCTCGTTGATTACCTTCTGCGCTGCCTTCTTGGCGAGGTCGAGGTAATACTGGTTGCGTGTGCCGCGGTTGTAGTCGGTAGCCTCGTTTGAGCCATCGAACTGTCCGCTCGTGGTGAGTCCTGCCATTGAGAGATAGACACGGCTCAACATTCCGTAGGCAGAGTATTTCGTCACGCGTCCCGCGTCGGTCTGCGATGCTGGCAGGTGCTTTGCCGCATACTCAAGGTCGCGTATGGCGAACTCAATGACATCGATGCGTGGCTGTGCGGGAATGACGTAGTTGTTGACAAGGCTTGAGGTGTTGTCGTAGAGAATGCCACAGCCCCAGAGTGTGCCGATATACCAATAGGCAACGCCACGCATGAAGCGAGCCTCGGCAATGGCGCGTGTCTTTGCACTGGCGGTAACGGCATCGGTGCATTTCTCGTTGATGTTGTTGATGGTGTTGTTGGACTGTGCCACCACTGAGTAGAGCGAGCCCCACGCCTCGGTAAGTCCCTGCGACAGTGAGTTGTCGGTGAAGTTGGTGTAGGGATAGATGTAGTCGGAATATTGTGCAGTTATGTTGTTGGCACGTCCGTCGCCCATACCGTAGTAGAACTTGTCGTTGAAGTCATACCACACATAGTTGTACAGTGCCGACGTTGCAGCCTGCACGGCATCGTCCGACGTGAAGAAGTTGTCTGGACTCTGCTGGTATGTGTTGTCCTGGTCGAGGAAGCTCTCTGCGCAGCTGCCCAGTGTCATCCCTCCTGCCAGTGCTAATGTATATAATGATAATTTTTTCATAATTTCTAATTTCTAACTTCTCATTTATAATTAGAACGTTACATTAAGTCCGAAAGTATAGATTCTCGGTGAAGGATAGCGACCGTAGTCGATGCCGTTCATCAGGGCGTTGCCCCAGAGGCTACCCACTTCAGGGTCGTAGCCCTTGTACTTCGTCCATGTGTAGAGGTTCTGAAGGTTGCAGTAGAGCTTCAGGTTGTTGATGTAGATCTTCTTCAGCCATGCCTTTGGGAAGGTGTATGACAGGGATATGTTCTGCAGGCGGATGTATGAGCCATCCTCAACGTAGGCGTCGCTGACACGGTCGTTGCGGTTCTTGCCGCTCGATGTGTAGAGGCGTGGCTGTATTGACGATGTGTTCACGACATAGTAGTTGCGGTAGTCGTCAGGACCGTTGGGGTCAATCTTCTCCACGCGGGCATAGTCGAGCACCGAGGTGAGGAGGTTTGACGTGCTACCCGACACCTCCAGCGTTCGGCGACCATAGTTGAGCACCTTGTTGCCGTAAGAGCCGCTAAACTGCACCGTGAGGTCGAAGCCCTTGTAGGAGAAGGTGTTGCCGAAGCCCCATGTGAACTTTGGCTCAGGGTTGCCGATGAAGGTCTGGTCGTCGTTGTTGATTACGCCGTCGCCATTGAGGTCGGCGAAGATATAGTCGCCAAGCCATGTCTCGTTCTGACCGATGGAGCTGCCCTCAGGCAGTGCCACTGGCTTCACGTTGCCGTTGGCGTCCTTGTAGTAGAAGTCCTCGGGCTTGTCGAAGCGTCCGATGACCTTATAGCCCCAGAACTGTCCGATAGGCTGACCCACTACGGTGTTGGTCACCGTGGCTGTCTCAGAGCCCACCTGGAGGGTCTGTGGCAGTGTGCCTGTCTCGGTGTCCAAAGAGAGCACCTTGTTGCGGTTGATTGACATTACGGCATTGGTGCGCCAGGTGAATCCCTTGTAGTCGATGTTTACGGTGTTGAGCGTGAACTCGAAACCAGTGTTGCGCAGCGAGCCTACGTTACCCCAAGGATTGCTTGCCACACCATAGCCAGAGCCTGCGCCCGAGCCGAGGAATGCGGGAAGGTCAAGCTTCAGGAGCAAGTCTTTGGTCTTCTTATAGTACCAGTCGGCAATGAACTCAATCCTTCCGCCGAGCACGCTCACGTCAAGACCGATGTTGGTGGAGTAGGTTGTCTCCCATTTCAGGTCGGGGTTGGCGTTGTTGGCATTGAGTACGCCCACGCCCCAGCTTGTGGTATAGTTGGCGAGCATTGCGGTGTAAGCCCAGTCCTCGACGTTCTGGTTACCCGTTGCACCCCAACCGAGGCGCAGTTTGAGGTTGTCGAGCACCTTATTGTCCTTGAGGAAGCTCTCGTTGCTCACGCGCCAAGCCAATGCTGCTGATGGAAACCAGCCCCAGCGGTTGCCCTTGGCAAACTTCGAGCTACCGTCGCGGCGCAGCGTTGCGGTGAGCATGTAGCGGTCGTCGTAGTTGTAGAAGGCGCGTCCGAAGTAGGAGAAGAGCGAGTTGTTGTTCTGATAGCCTGTCGTGCGGCTATCGTCGTAGCTACCTGCAGAGATGTCGGTGGCTGAGTTGGAGAGATAGCCCGTAGTGCTCGACACCTGAGTCTCGAAATGGTTATGGCTCATTTCCTGACCCACCATCACGTTGATGTTGTGCTTGCCGAAGGCGTTGTCGTAGGTGAGGATGTTGCGCCACGACCAGTATTTGGTGTTGGTCTTCGTCCAGCGGCCTGTGCGTATGTCGTTGGTCTTCACGCCAAACTGGTAGTCGGGCTGATAGTAATAGTAGTTGTTGAAGTTGTAGTCAGCCGAGAGCTCTGTCTTGAAGGTCAGTCCCTTGAGGATTGTCGCGTCGAGATAGGTGTTGACACGGAAGTTTGTCTTCTTGTTGTAGTTGTCGGTGATCTCGGCAAGAGCCACTGGGTTGTCGGGCATCCACTGGTCGTCTGGACCGTCGTAGCCGCCGCTTGGGTTGTGTACGGCAACCGAAGGCTGCGATGTCAGTGCGGTCATAATAATATTATAGGTGGATGCTGTCTGCTGCTTGCTGTCGGCAAGTGAGAAGTTCACGCCGCCCTTGAGCCATTTCTTGATATTTGCGTCGAGATTGCCACGCAGGGTGAGTCGGCGGAAGCCAGAGCCGATGGCGATACCGTCCTGGTCGAGATAGCCTGCCGATATGGCGTAGGTCGAAGCCTGTGAGCCTCCTGTCATGGAGATGTTGTGGCTCGTCATGAGAGCCTGACGGTAGAGCTCGTCCTGCCAGTCGGTACCCTCGCCCATGAGGTCGCCACGGATCCATGTGCTCGATGCGGGCTTGATCTGCGCGTCGGTGATGTCCTTGTAGTGCTGTGCATACTGCTGCAGGTTCATCACCTCCAGCTTCTTTGGCATCTCCTGCCAGCCCACATAGCCATCGTAGGTGATTGATGCCTCGCTTGACGAGCCACGCTTGGTGGTTATCATGATGACACCGTTGCTGGCGCGCGAGCCATAGATGGCTGTTGCGGAAGCGTCCTTCAGGATGTCCATCGAAACGATGTCGCTTGGGTTGATTGACGAGAGTGGGTTGGAGTTGCCGTCGTCAGACGTGGCAGTGTCGATGATGATGCCGTCGATGACGAAGATAGGCTGCGATGTGGCGTTGAGGGAGTTGGTACCACGGATGCGGATTGTCGTACTACCACCAGGCGTACCGGTGTTTGCCTGAATCTGCACACCGGCGGCACGACCCTGCAATACTTGGTCAACGCTTGTGGGCACTGATTTCTCTATTGCCTTTGAGTTGACCGAAACGACAGAGCCAGTAAGGTCGGAGCGCTTCATCTTGCCATAGCCCACGACAACGACCTCGTCGAGGAGCTTGTCGTCGTCTGACATGCTGACGTTAATTACTGTCTGCTTTCCCACTTTCACATCCTTGGTCGTCATGCCAAGATAGGAGAATGAGAGCACATCGCCTGGGTTAGCCTTGATGGTGTAGTTGCCGTCCAAGTCGGTAACTACGCCATTTGACGAACCCTTCACTTTCACGGTAGCTCCGATGACTGGGCCATCGCTGCTACTAACAGTACCTTTAATGGTATTCGTTTGTGCGATGACCTCACATGGGATGAGGCACATCAGCACAAGAATACACAAAGTACCTAACACATACTTAGTGCGATTCATTTTCTCTTAGGTTTTTATTAATACTTCAAATATATGTCGGACGTTAATGTACTCCTAAAATAGGTTTCGGCTGCAAATTTAGTGATTTTATCAATATGTTGCATTTCTTTTTGTTGCAACGTTGTTTCAAAATGTAACATTTCGCGGTAAAAATGTAACATTTGCCGTTTCTCTCCACTTTATCTTGCCTTTTTGGGGCAATATTTGCAAAAAAGTGCTATCTTTGCAGACGAAAAGCTAACTAATAACATATACTAAAGGAATGAAGAAAACAATCGTTATTATGGCTGCCGCAATGACTTTCGCGGTGGCTCAGGCGAAGGACGTGAAGGTGGCTTCGCCCGATGGCAAGCTCGTGGTGACAGTGACTGACGAGGGCGGGAAGGCTGCCTACTCGGTGGAGCTCGACGGGCGACAAATGCTAACCAAATCGGCACTCGGTCTGAAGACAAACATCGGTGATTTTACCCAGGGGCTGACAATAGCTGGCTCTGAGGAGCGAAAGGTGGCGAAGGACTACACCATGACGCGCA
Organism: uncultured Prevotella sp.; assembly: GCA_945833995.1. Taxonomy (GTDB): domain Bacteria; phylum Bacteroidota; class Bacteroidia; order Bacteroidales; family Bacteroidaceae; genus Prevotella. Next base: position 22,944 of record CAMAGM010000015.1, on the reverse strand, counting down.
CCAAGGCTTCGAGCGCGAGCTATGTGGCTAATCAGGCAACGATAAGCCTCGTGAACAAGGATGGCTACAGGATGGACGTGACGATGAGCGTGTCGGACAACGACGTGGCTTACCGCTACAGCTTGCCACGAGGCAAGGGCGACAATCCAAAGTGTGCGGTGATCTACAGCGAGGCGTCGGGTTTCAACTTCCCCGACAAGACCACAACATTCATCTGCCCACAGAGCAAGACGATGGTGGGATGGGAAAGAACAAAACCATCGTACGAGGAGGAATACAAGGCCGAAGCGGCAATGACCGAGAAGTCGGCTTTCGGCGAGGGCTACACGCTCCCCTGTCTATATAAAATAGGTGAGGACGGCTGGGCTCTCATAGGCGAGACGGGAGTGGGCAGCAACTACGCCGCTTCGCATCTCAGCGACTATGTCGAGGGACAGGGCTACACCATTGCTTTCCCAAACCCGACGGAACTGAGCGGAATGGGAAGTCCCTACGCCTCGATAGCATTGCCCGGCAGCACGCCGTGGCGCACCATTACGCTTGGCACCACGCTGAAACCAATAGTGGAGACGACAATTCCCTACGACCTCGTAGAGCCGCTCTATGAGCCATCGACAGACTACAAGCCTGGACGCTACACTTGGAGTTGGCTGATGTGGCAGGACACGTCGATAAACTACGACGATCAGGTGAAGTTCATCGACCTCGCTGCCGCTATGGGATTTGAATACACGCTGGTTGACAACTGGTGGGACACGCAGATAGGACGCGACCGAATGAGGGAGCTCTCAAGATATGCACAGAGCAAGGGCGTGAAGCTGATGCTTTGGTACAACTCCAACGGACATTGGAACGACGCACCGCAGGGACCTCGCGACTGTATGAACACGGCATACGCCCGACAGCGTGAGATGCGATGGATGAAGGAGATAGGCATTGCCGGCATAAAGGTTGATTTCTTCGGCAGCGACAAGCAGGAGATGATGAAACTCTACGAGGACATCCTGGTGGATGCAAACAACTATGGGCTGCAGGTGGTGTTCCACGGCTGCACCATTCCAAGAGGTTGGGAGAGAATGTATCCAAACTATGTGGCATCGGAGGCATTGCTCGCTTCGGAGAACGTCAGGTTCAGCGAGTACCACGCCAAGCAGGAGGGATTTCAGCTGACCATGCACCCATTCTGCCGCAATGCCCTTGGCACAGCCGACTGGGGCGGAGTGATGATGAACCGCTATATGAGTCAGGACAACAAGACTGGACATCCACGCTATACCACCGACATTTTCGAGATTGCGTCGGCATTAGTCATTCAGACCAGTGTCAACTGCGTAGCCATGTGCCCAAACAACCTCGACGAGATGCCACAGTTTGAGCTTGACTTCCTCAAACGACTGCCCACGACATGGGACGAGACACGCTTCGTTGACGGTTATCCGACGAAATATGCAGTACTGGCACGCCGCACTGGCGACAAATGGTATGTTGCGGGTCTGAACGGAACCAACGAGCCAATGACACTAACACTCAGTCTCCCAATGTTTGCTGGCAAGACCGTGAGCCTTTACACTGACAATCCAAGGAAAAAGGGCGAGATTGTGCCAACCTCTGTGCTAAAAACCTTAAAGGTAGGCAAGGACGGAACGGCTAAGGTCACCATTCAGGGAATGGGAGGAATTATTATTGAATGAAAATTAAAGAGAAGCCCCCTCCTGCTCCCCCAAGGGGGAGAGCCACGTTAGCGCTTCCCCTATGCGAAGCCTTCACTCCCCCCTGGGGGAGACGGAGGGGGCTTCTCTTTAACTCTTAATTTATAAACAGTTAGTCGATTCCTTCTATTGTCTTTATCTTTCCATTCTCATCATACTCAAGCTCACAGACCTTGAGGCTGCGGAGCCATGACTTTCCACCAGAAGGCACTGAGTCGTGATGGAAAAGATACCACTTGCCTTTGTATTCGAGTATGGCGTGGTGTGTGGTCCAACCAACTACAGGAGTGAGGATTACGCCCTGATAGGTGAACGGACCGTAAGGATTGTCGCCTACGGCGTAGCAGAGCAGATGGCTGTCGCCTGTTGAGTATGAGAAATAATACTTTCCGTTGTATTTGTGCATCCACGATGCCTCGAAGAAGCGGTGTGGGTCGTCTGCCTTCAGCGGATTGCCCTCGTCGTCAACGACAAGAATTGGACGTGGGGCTTCGGCATAGTTCATGCCATCCTTCGTAAGACGCACGCAGCGGCTTGGCAGCGAGTCCTCCTTGCCCTCAGGCAGGTGTGGTGTCTCAAGGTGGATATTGTCCTTATAGCGTTGGAGCTGACCACCCCAAAGACCGCCGAAATAGACATATACCTCGCCGTCGGCATCGTCCTTGAAGGCACACATATCGATGCTGTAGCTTCCTGGTATTGGCGCCGGCTGTGGGATGAAAGGTCCTGCGGGATTGTCGGCGATGGCTGTTCCCCAGTGGAACACGTCGTTGCGGTCCTTCAATGGGAAATACATCACATATTTCCTCACTTTCTTACTGTAGCCCATGCCCGCAGCCTGTTCCTCGGCATTAGTAGGCACTTCCTGCTCATATTCCTGCACGTCGCAGTCCCAGAGTTGGCGTCCTGCCCAAGGAATATCCTCCTGGCGTAGCACGCAACCGTGGTCGGTGACTGTTCCTGTCATTGGGTCGCCATCGATAGAGAGGACGTGATAGTCCTTCATGATATACTGGTCGCCATTGTCGTTCTCGACATTCGACGCTTCCCAGTCGTGGCTGGGATAGATATAGATCTTGCCGTCAAAAATGTGTACTGACGGGTCTGCCATATAGTCGGCAGGAAAGAGATAACGTTTTGCTTTGTTCATAATTTTGTGTTAAGGAGGAGTGAGGAGTGTGGAGAGAGGAGAGAGAATACCGACACCGCGTTTTGCATGGGTTGAACTATTCTCACTCCTCTCTCCTCACTCCTCTCTCCTCAGGGTTATACATTTCTCGATTCTATTTCCTTATTTATCTTGTCGATAGTCTCATCGTCGAGCTCATACTTCGAGATGATAAAGATGGCAAGAAGGAGAAGGGCGGCGGGGATTACGCATACCAGCCAGAGTATTCCCTCCTCAGCCAATGGACTCTGCTCAACGGTCTTTGGGTTGTAGGCAACGTAGGCGAGAATGGCGGGAGCCACAACGCTACCGAGTGTCATGCCTGCCTTGAAGAATATGCCTGTGAGGGCATTTACGATGCCGGCAATGCGCTTGCCGCTGACATACTCGCCATAGGAGATTACCTCAGGAACGAGAGCCCACATATAGCCTGTGGCAACGATGACACCCGTTGACTTCACAAACTGTGCGACATACACATACATCATGCTTGGATTCTCCATCTTCGCAACGATATATAGGAATGCCATGCCAAGTATGGCGATGCCGAGGAAGATGTAGAACATGTTCTTCTTTCCTACGGCGTTCTTTATCATCGGCACCAGCGGCATGAAGATGAAAGAGGGTGCCGAACCAAGACCCATGAAGATGGAGAGCTGCTCGGATGTTCCGTGCATGTTGCTGTTGATGAAATATGCTCCGGCAGCGTTGCCAATCGACATCATGGCGAAGGCTGTGATGAAGAAGAAGGCGATGATGCGCAGCGGACGGTTGTGGAAGAACTCCATCCAAAGGTCGCTAATCTTCACGTTGGCACTCTCCTCGGCGTTCATTACGACTCTTTCCTTACACTGCGAGAAGCAGAACAGCAGCAAGACAAGACCCACGATGGCATAGATGGTCATTGTGGTGAACCATGCCACTGGGTCTTTTGGCAGTCCATCAACCTTCTCGTCGGTGAAATAGGCAATGAGCAACGGCAGACCTGAGCCAACGGCGAGACCGCCGCAGTTTGCCATGAACATGCGCACTGAGGTGAGGATGGTTATCTCGTTTGTGTCGCGGGTGAGCGACGAGTTCAACGCACCGTAGGGAACATTGATGAACGTATAGAGAAGCGTCATCGCGATATAAGTTACGTATGCGTAGAGAAGCGATGGCGCAAAACCGTTCCAGAAGCAGAGAATGGCGAATCCCGAGAGAGGAATGCCCACGAAGACGAGGTAGGCGCGGTATTTTCCCAGTCGGGGATTGTTCTTGTCGATGAGTGCACCGACTATTGGGTCCCAAATCACGTTAGCAATGTTGCCCACCGTAAACATCACCGACACGTCAACGGCGTCGAGACCGTAGATGTCCGTGTAGAAGAACAGCAGATACATACAAGTGGTTTGGAAAATAAGATTTTGGGCAAGGTCACCCGAGCCGAAGCCTATGCGCTGCAGCCACGACAATTTGTAGAATCCCTTGGATTCTCCCGAGATGGTGTTCGTCATATCCATTATTATTGTTTTAAAGTTATCTTTGTTTCAAGTTCTTTTTCAGAATCGTAGTCCGCATGGTTTCAACAAGAGGTCGTCTTTTTTTCAGGTTCCCCCGCCGCAACTTCTCCCGAAGTAGCGGCGGGGGGCAAACCGAAACAAACTAACCTTAACTTAAAAAACGTGTTGCTATGAAACATTGTATCTTTTATGAACAAAAGACTGTACACAGCCTTGAAAACCTAAACGGATTTAAATTTCGAGTGCAAAGATAATACCTTTTCCCGATAAGTTGCAAGAAAAAATGTAACCATTATGTTTTTATTTGTTTCATAATTGGTTTTTTAGGCGAAAAAAATCAAAAATGTAACAAAATGGGTGCCAAATGAAACGTATCTGCACCCGTATGGAGAAAATAAAACGTCTTTTTCTTTGCCTTTTAGAGGTTTTTGTGTAACTTTGCGGCTGAATCAATAACTTTCGTCATGAGACACCTTTGGACTATAATTTTTCTTTCCAGCATATTGAATCTCGGCAAGGCACATGCCGACAATGGCAGACTATATACCTCGGAGGAACTTTCGAGCAGTGCGGTGACAAACATTTTCCAAGACAAGTATGGATATATATGGGTGGGCACGGAATGTGGACTCAACAAGTTTGATGGCTACCATTTCACGCCATTCATATCGCAAGTCAACGACACCACGACAATAGCCGACAGCAACATCTCTGCCATATATGTTGACCGCGAGGGGCGCCTTTGGATAGGCTCTGGCAAGGGACTTTCGCGATACGACTACCACTCCAACTCATTCCGTCGCTATCGTTTCCCCGGCAACATACAGCCCCGAGTGTCGTCATTTGCCGAGAACAGCCAAGGGCTGCTCATAGGAACGGCGGGCTACGGAATGTTCAGCATACGAAAGGGCACCGACACCATACATCACGACACGTCAAGGTTGTTCTACACCTCAGAGGACTTCTATAGCCGCATACACATCGATGCGCAGGGACAACTATGGCGCAGCAGCCATGAGCCAATAGTGACGCGATACAAGTTGGATGCCGACAACCAAGTGGTGTCGAAGCAGAACTACAATCTGCCATGTGGGCCTGCTGTCTGTTTCCTGCAGAAGGACAGCAAGACCATGTATATTGTCTGCCTCTACGGCATAATGGAGTTTGACGCCACGACACAGCGTGTCTCCGACGCGGGCTTCGACCTCTCAGCCATCAACGAGAAGGTGTCGATTAGGAACGCGCGTTACGACAGCGACGGGAACCTCTTTCTCTGCACCTCAGGCAATGGCTTGATGAAGATTGCGAAGGGCACGAGAACACTCACGCAGGCTTTTGCCAACGACAACATACTGCTCACCTCGAACGCCAACGCCATACTCATTGACAAGGACCAGAACATCTGGACCTCGTGCTACAACAAGGGAATATACAAGATTGACAATGCACGGCATCCGTTCGTATGCTGGGATCTCACCACGCAGAACATACAGACAGGCAGCGGAATATCGTCGCTTGCCACGGGTCCCGACAACGAGCTTTGGTGTACGGTGCAGAACAACGGACTTTACGTTTTCGACCTAAAGGGCAATCTCAAGTCGCATCCGAAGTCGCCTGCAGGCACAGGACTTGTCTATTGCGACCGCCGCGGCAGGTTCTGGCTATGCACCGAGCAATCGCTCTACAGCTACGACCCAAAGACAGGGGCTTCGGAACAGAGACTGAGGTTCGATGGTTGGGGACTTAACTGCATGGCTGACGACAAGGAGGGACGACTCTATATCTCCAATTTCGGCAAGGGACTCTGCGTTTACGACACCAATAGCGGCGAGAGGCAAATACTGTCCATGAACCAGCACTCGCAGGGCAAGCCTTACCTGTGGAACGACTGGATTTCGTCGCTCATGATTGACAGCCGCGGAATGTTATGGATAGGAACGGCTAAGGGACTGTCGCGCATGAATACCTCAAATGGCGAGATTTCCAGTTTCCCCGGAGGTTGCCTATTGCCCGACATACGCTGCTCATCGTTGGCAGAAGGAACCAATGGCGAGATTTTCATCGGCACGAGCTCAGGCCTCTACCGCTACTCCTACAAGACAAACACGGCAGGGCTGGTAGAGGCATCGCGCCAACTTGCCGGACACGAGATAAACTGCCTCCATGTGGAGAGGAACGGCAACGTATGGATGGGCACCACGAACGGCATCTGGCTCTACGACAACAAGCGCGACAACCTTCTCGGCTATGTCCACGGCTATGGGCTGAGGTCGAGGGAATACAGGTTTGGCGTAGTGGCAGGTGGCGACAAGGGTACCGTGGCGTTTGGCACAAATGACGGTATCACACTATTCAAACCCGACGAGGTGCTGCGGATGAACATCAGTCTCGGCGAGATATACCTCACGGGATTCGTCATCGGGGGCAGGCACGCCGACTGCATGCAGGACCGTTTCGTCATTCCCTACGACGAGAGCAGTTTCTCAATGCAGTTCTCCCTGCTCGACTACCGCAACGTCGAGAACATCACCTTTGAGTATAGGCTGAGCGAGCGACAGCCGTGGACTGCCATTCCAGAAGGCACCAACACCATTTATTTCAACCGTATGATGCCAGGGAAATACGACCTGCAGGTGCGTGCTGTCTGCAATGGCATAGTGTCGCGAGGCATACGGAGCCTTACGCTCGTAGTGGAGAACCCCTGGTATGCCACCACCACGGCATACATTATATATATAATAATGTGTATCTCCGTGTTGGGTGTGGCATTCCTCGCCTATCGCCGCCACAAGCGCAAGGAGCTTGAGGAGGCGAAGATGCAGTTCCTCATCAATGCCACGCACGACATACGCTCGCCACTGACGCTGATTATGGAGCCACTGGCTCGTCTGAAGACCATTGTGGGCGACAGCGAGGGTAGGGCATACATCGACACCATAGGCTACAACGCCCAGCGTCTGCTCTTGCTCGTAAACCAAATTCTCGACGAGAGGAAGATAGACAAGAACCAAATGCGCCTCCACTGCAGCGAGACCGAAATGTCGGCTTACGTACGACGCTCAATTAAGTCGTTCAGGTATCGTGCCGAGCAACGGGGCATCAGTCTCGTAGTCGATTTACGCACCGACAAGCTCATGCTTTGGATAGACCGGGTGCATTTCGACAAGGTAATAGCCAACCTACTGTCCAATGCCTTCAAATACACTCCCGACGGCGGCACCATAACAATCTCCATCGACAAGGATGACAGCAACGGAATAATCCAGGTTGCCGACACGGGCATAGGGCTGAAGGAGGAACGCACTGAGCGACTGTTCGAGCGGTTCTACCAGAGCAAGAGTGCCCGTGAGGTGGGAAAGGCTGGCACTGGCATTGGACTCAACCTCTGCCGTGCCCTCGTCAACCTGCATGGCGGCACCATAACGGCAGCCAACCGCACCGATGGAGTGGCTGGCTCGCTGTTCACCATCAATATTCCCTTGGGCAATAGCCATCTCAAGCCTGAGGAGATCGAGAGCAACACGGAGCCTGTGGAGAGCAGCAAGAACGTGAGCCGACAGCCATCGAAGAACCTAAAGGTGCTGCTGGTTGACGACGACGAGGAGATAGCACAGTATATCAAGAATGAGCTTTCGGCATACTACCGCTTCACCATCTGCCACAACGGCAAGGAAGGACTGCGTGAGTTGCTTGGCGGCACTCGCTACGACATTGTCGTCTCCGATGTCATGATGCCTGAGATGGATGGCATACAGTTGCTGCGCTCCATAAAGACAAATGCCAACATAAGCGACATACCAGTAATACTGCTCACCTCGAAAGCTGATGTGGCAGACAGGCTCGAAGGTCTTAAGCGAGGGGCTGATGCCTTCATTGCCAAGCCGTTCAGCATCGAGGAACTGCAGATACAGATAGACAACCTTGTGGATAACATCCGACGCGTGCGAGGAAAATACTCAGGCAAGCAGGAACAGGCCGACAAGGTTGAGACACTGAAGGTGGAGGGCAACGACGAGATGCTGATGAGACGCATCATGAAGTCTGTGAACGAGCATCTCTCCGAGCCGGACTTCAATGTAGAGCGTCTGAGCGAGGACATCGGACTAAGCCGTGCACAGCTCCATCGCAAGATGAAGGAGATAACGGGAATATCGTCGAGTGAGTTCGTGCGCAACATTCGCCTTGAGCAGGCTGCCAAACTCATTTGCGAGGGCAAGATAAACATCACGCAGGTGGCTTATGCCGTGGGCTACAACAACCAGACCCATTTCTCCACCGTGTTCAAGAAACACTTCGGAATGTCGCCTACGGACTATGCCGCAAAGAACGGAATGAACAAAACACCAAATTAGTTTAAAAATATGAAGAAAACACTATTTATGGCTCTGTGCCTGGCACTCTTTGTCGGCACAGCCTCAGCCGACGATGGCTCTGCACTGTGGCTCCGCGCCCAGCACAACAAGACAAAAGACATAAAGGCATCGTTCGACTCAAAGTATCGTAACACCATCGTGGAGAAAGCCGCGGACGAAATCAACCGCTATTGGCATGGCAACCATGTTGGTCTCGTTGTGGATAAGTCGCTCTCAAACCTCAAGGATGGTTTCCGCATCGCCGATGGGGAGATATCCGCTGCGTGTCCAGAGGGCATCTATTACGGTGTCCATGAGCTGCTCCGCCGCCAAGAGGCAGGACTGCCTATGGTGTCGGGCGACTGCATACCCGCTTTCGGTCTTCGAATACTAAACCATTGGGACAACCTCGATGGCACCATAGAGCGTGGCTATGCCGGACACAGCATCTGGCTATGGGACGAGATAGAGGGCAAGTCGGCAAAGACGATGAAATGCTCAACCGCCCTCAGGGAAAAGATTGAGGCATACGCCCGTGCCAACGCCTCGCTTGGCATCAACGGATCGGTGCTCAACAATGTCAATGCCTCGCCTAAAATGCTTTCCACGGAATATATTAATAAGGTGAAGGTCATTGCCGACATCCTGCGCCAATATGGCATCAAGACCTATCTCTCTGTCAATTTCGCCTCGCCAATGGCTCTCGGTAAGCTGAAGACTGCCGACCCGCTCAACCCAAAGGTGGCGAAATGGTGGAAGGCAAAGGCAAAGCAAATCTATTCCACCATTCCCGATTTCGGCGGCTTCCTCGTGAAAGCCAACTCTGAGGGACAGCCTGGGCCTGGCGACTACGACCGCACCCACGCCGATGGTGCCAACATGCTTGCCGATGCGTTGAGACCATACGGAGGCATTGTCATGTGGCGATGCTTCGTCTATGGCAACAAGCACAAGGGTGAGGACCGCGTGAAACAGGCTGTCACTGAGTTCCTTCCTGTCGATGGGGAGTTCCGCTCCAACGTCATTCTTCAGGCAAAGAACGGCCCTCTCGACTTCCAGCCACGAGAGCCCTACGCTCCTGTCTTTGACGAGATCAAGAAAACCCCGCTCATGGCTGAGCTGCAGATAACGCAGGAGTATCTTGGTCACAGCCAGCACCTTGTATTCCTCGCCCCTATGTGGAAAGAGTTCTTCTCTTATGTCAAGCCAGAGTCAATGGTAGGCATAGCGGGAGTTGCCAACATTGGCGACGATGCCAACTGGTGTGGTCACCATTTCGCACAGGCTAACTGGTATGCCTTCGGTCGCCTTGCCTGGAACCCTTCGCTCTCCACCGAGGAGATCGCCCGTGAGTGGCTTTGCCAGACCTTTACCCGCGAGAAGGCGTTCGTGGAGCCTATGACGACTGTAATGGCAGAAAGTCGCGAGGCGTGTGTCGATTACATGATGCCACTCGGTTTGCACCATATCTTCAAGGCAGACCACCACTATGGCCCTGAGCCCGACGGCAACCAAGCCCATTTCCCAGAGGAGTGGAAGCCAGTATATTACCACAAGGCAACGAAAGAGGGCGTTGGATTCGACCGTTCGAGCCGTGGCACCAATGCCACGAGCCAGTATCGTGAGCCATATCGCAGCCTCTACGACAATGTTGACACATGTCCCGAGGAGTTCTTGCTTTGGTTCCACCATCTGCCTTGGAACTATCAGCTTAAGAACGGCCGCACGCTGTGGGGAGAGATGACCTATCGCTACAACCGTGGAGTGTCGGCAGTGGAGTCATTCGTCGCCACATGGCACCAAATGCGTCCCTACATCGACTCCCAACGCTATGCCGAGGTTGATGCCCGCCTTAAGTCGCAAGAGGAGAATGCCCGTGAGTGGCGCGACACCTGCCTCAACTATTTCCGTCAGTTTGCAGAATAAAATAAGATTTTCCTTTGTTATTTCACTCATTTGGATAAAAATCTCACGCTTAAGAAAGAAAATATATTCTCTTTCTCTTCGCTCAATCGATTTTTTGCACTAACTTTGGATAAGTTTAGCTGCACTCGAAAATACAAAGAAAAATAAGATTTTCCTTTGTTATTTCACTCATTTGGATAAAAATCTCACGCTTAAGAAAGAAAATATATTCTCTTTCTCTTCGCTCAATCGATTTTTTGCACTAACTTTGCACCCAAAATAAAAGATTAAAACAATGGAAGACAAGAAATTTAAGCGAACAACCATCACAGCAGCACTGCCATACGCCAATGGTGGTGTGCATATCGGACACCTTGCTGGCGTTTATGTGCCATCAGACATCTACGCCCGCTACCTCAGGCTGAAAAAGCAGGAGGTGGTGTTCATCGGCGGAAGCGACGAACACGGAGTGCCTGTAACCATCAGGGCAAGACAAGAGGGCATAACAACACAGCAGGTCGTTGACCGCTACCACTCGCTGATAAAGAAATCGTTTGAGGACTTCGGTATCTCTTTCGACATCTATAGCCGCACTACATCGGAAATACACCATAAGTTTGCTGCCGACTTCTTCCGCACACTCTACGACAAGGGCGAGCTGGAGGAGATTACGGAGTTGCAATACTGCGACGAGGTGACGGGTGAGTTCCTTACCGACCGCAACATCGTTGGCACTTGTCCACGATGCGGTGCTGAGGGTGCCTACGGCGACCAGTGTGAGAAATGTGGCGCAACGCTGTCGCCCGACGAGCTCATCAATCCTACGAACAAGAACAACCCCGGTCATGGTCTCGTGAAGAAACCGACTAAGAACTGGTATCTGCCACTTGGCAAGTATCAGGAATGGCTGAAGGAGTGGATCCTTGAGGGACACAAGGAGTGGCGACCAAATGTCTATGGACAGTGCAAGTCGTGGCTCGACATGGACCTGCAGCCACGCGCCATGACCCGCGACTTGGACTGGGGCATCCCAGTGCCTGTTGAGGGCGCTGAGGGAAAAGTGCTCTACGTTTGGTTCGATGCGCCAATAGGCTACATCTCCAACACCAAGGAACTGTGCGACAACGACCCGGAGCGTTGGGGCTCGTGGGAGAAATGGTGGCAGGACCCTGAGACACGCCTCGTACACTTCATCGGCAAGGACAACATCGTGTTCCACTGCCTCATATTCCCAGTTATGATGAAGGCTCATGGAGGCTACATCATGCCCGACAACGTTCCGTCAAACGAGTTCCTCAACCTTGAGAACGACAAGATTTCCACATCGCGCAACTGGGCTGTTTGGCTGCACGAATACCTCGTTGACTTCCCTGGCAAGCAGGACGTGCTCCGCTATGTGCTCACTGCCAATGCTCCCGAGACAAAGGACAACAACTTCACATGGAAGGACTTCCAGGACCGCAACAACAACGAGCTGGTAGCCGTGTATGGCAATTTCGTAAACCGTGCGCTGCAGCTCACGAAGAAATACTGGAACGGAGTGGTGCCTGCCTGTGGCGAGCTTGAGGAGATAGACCGCAATGCCCTTGAGGAGTTCAAGGACGTGAAGCAGAACGTAGAGCGACTGCTCGACGCCTTCAAGTTCCGCGACGCACAGAAGGAGGCGATGAACCTCGCACGCATAGGAAACAAATACATTGCCGACTGTGAGCCATGGAAGGTGGCAAAGACCGACATGAAGCGTGTGGAGACCATACTCAACATCTCGCTCCAACTCTGCGCCAACCTTGCTATAGCCTTTGAGCCATTCCTGCCGTTCAGCAGTCAGAAGCTGCTTAGGATGCTCAATGTTGACCACTACGAGTGGGAACAGCTTGGAAGCACCAACCTGCTTGAGGCTGGTCATCAGCTTGGCGAGCCGGAACTGCTGTTTGAGAAGATTGACGACGAGACCATACAGAAGCAGCTCGACAAGCTGGAGGCTACGAAGAAAGCCAACGAGGCTGCTGCCTACAAGCCAGAGGAGATAAAGGCTGAGGCTTCGTTTGAGGACTTTGAGAAACTCGACATCCGCGTAGGTCACATCAAGGACTGCCAGAAGGTGAAGAAATCAAAGAAACTCCTGCAGTTCACCATCGACGACGGCACAGGCACCGACCGCACCATCCTCAGCGGCATCGCTGCTTACTATGAGCCACAGGACCTCATTGGCAAGGATGTTCTTTTCGTTGCCAACTTCGCCCCACGCAAGATGATGGGCATAGAAAGTCAGGGAATGATTCTCTCGGCAGTGAATTTCGACGGCTCACTGAGCGTCACCACCACGCTGCGCGAGGTTAAGCCAGGAAGCCAAGTGGGATAGTTTCTCACCCATGCTTCCGCTCACGTTCCAACCAAGGCGTTGGAGCTTGGCTGTGGAGAAAATGGATTTTGTAACTACGTTATAGCCCGACGCCTCTTGGTTGTCGGGCTTTCTTATTACCACCTTCCTACCGCCAATGTTGGCTATCGTCTCTGCCAACTCTCTTATGCTTACATTCGAAGTCTCGTCTGCAATGTTGTAAGCCTCGCCGCTCTCACCTTTCAATAATATATATAGCAGGGCACGCACGCAATCAACCACATAGCACCAAGAGCGGTATTGGCTTCCGTCGCTCTTCATCACTATGTCCTCGCCACGCAGTATGTTGCGTAGGAATTGGGCATAGACGCGATTGTCGCTCTCAGTGAAGTTCGGACCATAGACGTGGCATGGGCGGGCAATCACCACATCTGCGCCATACTCGGCTCCGTATGCTATGCAAAGGGTCTCTGCCGCACGCTTCGACGAGGGATAACAGGCCCGTTGGGTGGCGCAGTTGACATAGCCACTGTCGCTCTCCACAAAAGCCTTGCCGTCGGGAGTGTCGAGGGTTGCCCCTCCCTCGCCATATATCTCGCCTGTTGACACGTAGAGCATGCGGCGCATGTTGTGGCTCTGTCCATAGTCCATGAGGTTTGCCACACCAAGGATGTTTGCCTTCACCACCTCAACAGGCTGCGAGGCAAAGACTGATGGGCTTGCGCCACTGGCGGCATGTACGATAAAATGGAAATCCTGTCCGGCAAGCAACGGCTCGCTGACGTCGTAGCAGAGGAAATGGAAACGCCTGTCGTTGGCAAAGGGTGCAAACCTCTCCCTTGCCCTTATCTCGTTTCTGCCAGCAGCATAGATTTGGTAGTTGCCCTCATGCGCCATAAGCACCTCAACGAGGCAACCGCCAATAAGTCCAGTCGCTCCCGTGACGAGAATGTTCTTTCCCTCAAGCTGCTCCCATGGCAAGCCCTCGCTTGCCGCAGCCAGAATATCATCCCTATAGCTTCCCACTTCCTTAATTTTTAATTCTTAATTCTTAATTTCTAATTTCTAATTCTCAATCCTACTTTATCCAACTTTCCTTCTCAACATGCATCAGAGCCTTGAGAATCTCAAGGTCCTCGATGGTCGTCACCTTTATGTTCTTCTCCGAGCCAGGCACGATGTGCATCTCACGGTTGCCGAGCTCTGCCATCAGTGTACACGATGCCACGGAGTTTGTTATGCCGCGCCGTGCAGCCTCCTCGTGTGCGGCTATCAGGTTGCGCAGACGGAAAGTCTGTGGAGTCTGCGTGCGAATCAGTTTGTCGCGGGGTATGCTTGTCGTGGTGCTGAAGCCATCGTCGCTCTCCAGTATTGCCTCGCGGCATTTTATGCCTGTTATGGCATAGCCATATTTCTGACAGATGGCGATGTTTGACGAGATGATGTCCTGCGATAGCAAAGGGCGCACCGCGTCGTGTACGAGCACGAGGTCGTCATCCTTTATTCCCGCCTCTTTCAGCCCATAGATTCCGTTGTGGATAGACTGCTGTCCGTTCTCTCCACCATTGAAAATCCACTTTAGCTTTGTCACCATAAACTGGTTGGCATACGACTGCAACACGGTCTGCCAACCATCGAGGCATACCACCGCAATACCGTCAATGTCGGGATGCTTTTGGAATGCCAACATCGTGTGTATGATTATCGGGCAGTTGTCCACATGCATAAACTGCTTCGGTATGTCCTGCCCCATCCTGTTGCCAGAGCCTCCGGCTATTATCAATGCATAGTTCATATATATTATTCAATTTTCATTTCTCATTTCTCATTTCTCAATTCTCATTTCTCATTTCTCATTTTCCCAATCGCTTCCTCCTTCTCCTCTTTCCTGTCCATGTTGAGATATGCGCGGTGGTGTTTCTCCACCCTCTGCTCCACGGGTGGAAACTGCATATAGTCGCCAAAGAAATGGCGTAGATATTTGTCGTACTCCTCGGGCAGGGGCACCTCGGTGTCCTCAAACTTGAACATCCTTCCCTTGCCAAGCCACTCTTTCGGAAACACCTCCTTGAAACCGTAGGAACCAGTATATACCTGCACGTTGCGTGCCTTGTCGTAGTCGTAGAGATGGCTCAGTGTGTCCATTTGCCCAATAAGATGCCTGCGTATTGCGCTGCGGAAGAAGTATGCGGCGGTCTTTATCGCAAATCGTCCCCATTCCTTTGGGTCGGTAAGCAACGACATATACTCACCGAAAGTGTTGTGGGTGGAAATAGCGTTCAGACGGTTTATTATCTTCGTATATCTCGCCTTCAACCGCTTTGCTTTCTCAATGTCGTCGTCGGTTGCGTCAAGAGGGAAAATATCCACATATAGTCCTATGACGCATGGTATTTGTCGGTCCTCAATGAGCGTCGTTGTCTTGTCCGAGAGTTTTGAGAAATATAGCGGATAGCTTGGGTCGTTGTAAGGTGTTATCACCTCATACTTGCCGAAATCCTCCGTCTTTGCAATCTCAAGCAGTCGGTCATAGTCTGGTCGCGGCATTATCACGTCGATATCGTCGTCCCATGGTATGATACCCCCATGGCGCACTGCACCAATGGCTGTGCCCGCACAGCAATAGAACGTCAGGTCGTGCCGTTCGCATATCTCCATAAACGCCTTCAGTATGTCAAGAATGGTGGCGTTCCATCTCTCCTTAATATTCCGTATATCCATTTTTCTTTTAACTTGGGGCAAAGTTAATGCAAATCGAGAGCAAAATCAACAAGCTTGCTTGGTTGTTTTGCCGAGATGCAGCTTAACTTCTGCAAAGTTAATGCAAATCGAGAGCAAAATCAACAAGCTCGCTTGGTTGTTTTGCCGAGATGCAGCTTAACTTCTGCAAAGTTAATGCAAATCGAGAGCAAAATCAACAAGCTTGCTTGATTGTTTTGCCGAGATGCAGCTTAACTTGGGGCAAAGTTACAACAAAAAAGTGAGACAAAGTAGCAAAAAAGGTGAAAAACTTTATATTTTTGGGAATATATCTGATTATGGTACGATTTCTTGGACAAAGAATACTGTTCTAACATAAGGATTAACAAATGGGAAAAACAAGAATTAAGTTTAGTGTCTCTTCTGATAATGTGACGAAGGGCACGCGTGTTTGTCATTTCCGGAAAGGAGATGAGGGGAAAGGCATAGTTGCCTACACGATGGTGTTTATTGAAAAACTGCGTAAAATCGGTAAAAGACGCACAGCTGACAGATATGCCACAACCATCAGAAGCCTCAAACGATATTTGGGCTGTGAAGATATTACGTTTGAAAGGATTGACGGCGAAGTGATTCAAGGCTATGAGCAGTGGATGCTGACACGTGGTTTGTGCCGTAACACCACATCCTTTTATATTCGCAACTTGCGCTCCATCTACAACCATGCTGTTGATGACGGTGCGGTGGTTTCCTGCTCGCCGTTCAAGCATGTCTATACGGGCATTGACAAAACTGTAAAACGTGCGCTCCCTTTGGAAGCTGTCAAGCGGCTGAAGGAAGTTGACT
Source organism: uncultured Prevotella sp. (assembly GCA_945833995.1). Lineage (GTDB taxonomy): Bacteria > Bacteroidota > Bacteroidia > Bacteroidales > Bacteroidaceae > Prevotella. Next base: position 6,421 of record CAMAGM010000015.1, on the reverse strand, counting down.
TGAGCAAGAAGCCCCGTATGGCTTTTGCTCGCGACATGTTCCTTTTCAGTTTCTATACACGTGGAATGTCATTCATCGACATGGCTCAACTAACCATAGGAAACCTTCAAGGCGGCGTGCTTTGCTATCGACGTCAGAAGACCGCCCAACAACTCAGCATAAAATGGGCAGACCTCATGCAGCAAATAGTGACAAAATACCGAAAGGACGATTCTCCTTATCTTCTTCCTTTGGCATGCGGCAGAGGGGCAACGTTTCAGCATAGATATAAGAACACATACAAACGCATTGGCAAGCAACTTAAGAAACTTGGCGAAATGCTCCAGCTGCCCATTCCACTTACCACCTACGTGGCACGCCACTCATGGGCAAGCATCGCCAAGAGTAAGAATGTGGAAATATCCACCATAAGCGAGGCATTGGGGCATGACTCTGAAAAAACCACCAGGATTTATCTCTCGTCATTGGATACTTCACTGGTTGATATGGCAAACAGCCTAATCATCAATTCAATATAGGGGCAGTGTCCCACAACTACTTTGTGAGTGCTGAGAAAATATCTTTCTCTCTATAAGAGAATCCCTTTTCGGGTGCAAAAATAATAAAATTATTGCAAATCAGCTAATTATTGCGAGGTTTTTTATAAGGAAATCAAAATTTTCTGATTTCTATCAACGTCAAATCGACAAATTCGGCTGGTTTAACGAGAAACAAACCTTTATAAACCAACTATTTGCACCCGAAATGGGATTCTCTTATAGAGAGAAACCCCTTTGAGTGCCTTTTCAGACCTGAAATAATGTCATGAACTTGGGCATACTGACAGTCTCATCATAGAAAAGTGAAAAAGATGAGCATAGAAGCATTTAGGCATCAAAAGCCGCTGATATACAGCCTGATGCACAAATCGGGGTGAACTACAGCTACGCTCTCTGCGTAATTATTCATAAGGATGAAAAGTATAAAACCAGAATGTATTTCACATTCCAAAGCAAATGGAGAATGAAAAAGTCAAGAAGGCAACGCCATGGTATGTCATGCGTGCCTACAAGAGCGAGAAGACCGCAGAGGAACTGCTCTCAGGAAAATATGGACTAAAGCATTTCATACCAAAAAAGCAAGTCCTTCGCACCGTCAATGGCAGGAAAGTCATCTGCATGGTGCCGGTCATACATAGCCTTATCTTTGTCAATGCCACTCACCAACAGATTGTCGATTTCAAGCACTATTATTATAACGACCTCCAATTCGTCATGTGGAAACACGACGGTGTCCCCGACTATCTCACTGTGCCAAGCAGTCAAATGGACAGTTTCATCACTCTTTGTAACCAGCGTGAGCAAGAAGTCCATTTCTATAAACCCAGCGAGATTAATGGAGAAGACAGTATTATCAACATCGAGAAGGGCAAAAAGGTGCGGGTTCATGGCGGACCTTTAGACAAGGTTGAAGGCTATTTCATAAAAATAGCCAAGAAACGCAGCCGCCAGCTTGTTGTCATCATTGCCGATTTGCTGGTTGCCTCCGCTGAGGTTGAACCCGATTATTTGGAATTAATAGAATAGAGATATGAGTTACATTTGGATTTTCAATATCTTGCTGGTTTTCTTCCTTTGCATATTCTTTGCTGGGATAGTCATACCGCAGATTCTGCTCATCGCATTCCGCCGCCGGCTGTTCGACAAGCCCGACGGTCGGAAGATTCACCAATGTGTTGTCCCACGATTGGGTGGCATGGCTTTCAAGCCCGTCGTGTTCTTCTCCTTTGCCTTGCTCTTGGCTGTCAATGTCTCCATGGGGCATTACGAGTTGCTTAGGGCTATAGGTTCTGAGTCATTGCCTTTGGCATACACCTTCTGTGCCATCATCATGCTTTACCTTGTAGGCATTGCCGACGACCTAATAGGCGTGCGCTATCGTGCCAAGTTTTTCATTCAGGCAATATGTGGAGTCATGCTCGTAGGCGGTGGTGTGTTGTTGTCCGACTTCCATGGGCTGTTCCACCTCCACGCTCTTCCCTCGTGGGTAAGCGTTCCACTCACCGTATTCGTCACTGTGTTCGTCATAAATGCCATCAATCTTATCGACGGCATCGATGGGCTGGCATCAGGCCTGTGCAGCACTGCATTCCTGTTCTATGGGCTTTCCTTCATCTACTCCCAACAGTATGTCTATGCCATGCTCTCCTTCGCCACATTGGGCGTACTCATTCCTTTTTATTATTATAATGTGTTTGGCAAGGCAGAGAGAGGCCGTAAGATATTCATGGGCGACACTGGCAGCCTCACCATCGGCATCATGCTTTGTTTCCTCAGCATTCAGGTCTCACATTTCCCCAAAGGAGCCTTTCCACACGATGTCAATCCGTTCGTCTTGGCGTTCGCCCCGTTGTTGGTGCCTTGTTTTGATGTGGTGAGGGTCTATCTCCACCGTGTTCGCAATGGCAAGAACCCTTTCATGCCCGACAAGAACCATATCCATCATAAGCTACTTGCCATCGGCATGCGCCAGCGTACGGCAATGGTCAGCATTGTCCTGGTTTCCATGGCGATAACCTTGCTCAACATCGCGCTCTCCACCTTCATTGGTGCCACTGTCCTTCTGATCATGGACATCGTGCTATGGGTCGTAGCGAACCACCTGATAACAAAGCGAATACACTCGATTAATAACTCAACTTTCGGAAGTGATGGAAGTTAAAGAAGTTAAAGGAGTTAAAGGAGTTAAAGACGAATGTCCAAACCAGAAAAACTCCATAAAGGAAGCGGAAAACTATTGTCTTTAACTCCTTTAACTCCTTTAACTCCATGAACTCCAAAGGTTTATCAAATCAGAAACTTGAATTAATAAAATAGCAAAACAATAATAACAATCAAAAAAAAATGAGATTATCCAAAATCCTATTCCTATCCCTCACGGTACTTTTTGCCGTGTCGTGTTCCACTCCGCATGGAATAACCTATTTTCAGGACCTTCGTCCCGGCGTGAGTGAGCTTACCGTCACCGACCCAGTAGAAATCACAGTCCGACCAAAGGACAAGATCTCCATTCTTGTAAATAGCCAAGACCCTAAGCTCACAAATATGTTCAATCTGCCAGTCATCTCCCAACAGGTTGGTCAGGAGACTTCAAGCTTTGGCACTGCCCGTGGTCTCTCAGGCTACACCGTTGGCTCCGATGGTTTTATCAACTTTCCCGTATTGGGTAGGATAAAAGTCAGCGGAATGACACGCGAGCAGATAGCAAGCTATCTTACAGAGCAGCTCAAGGAGCAGGAACTTATCAAGGAACCTGTAGTCACCGTTGAGTTCATGAATCTCTGCGTCTCCGTATTGGGCGAGGTAAACAAACCAGGACGTGTCAACATCGACCGCGACAACCTCACCATCCTCGACGCTCTGAGCGAGGCGGGCGACCTCACCATCTTTGGCAAGCGCGAGAAAGTGCTTGTCCTCCGTCAGGAAGACGGCAAGCAGCGTGTCTATGGAGTAAACCTCTGTTCTGCCGACCACATCTACACCTCCCCCGTCTATTATCTCCAGCAGAACGACGTTGTCTATGTGGAGCCCAACGACACCAAGTCGCGCCAATCCACGGTCAATGGCAACACAGTCCGTTCCTCCTCTTTCTGGATTTCCCTGGCATCGCTCATAACATCAATAGCAGTCCTAATTGTAAAATAACTCAACTTTCGGAAGTGGGAAGTTAAGGGAGTTAAGGGAGTTCAAGGAGTCAAAGACGTATGTTTTGGCCCTGATAACTCCCAAGGGATACGAAAAGACTATTGTCTTTAACTCCTTGAACTTCTTGAACTCCCTTGAACTCCCTTTAACTTCTTTAACTCCCTTAACTCCTTAAAATAAAACATTATGTCTCCCATTCAAAAGAAACCCCAACCTCAGAACACCCAGGATTTCCTTAGCAGTAAGGATCTCCTATTTCTCTGCCTTGCCAATTGGCATTGGTTCGTATTATCATTGATAGTCTGCCTTGGCGTGGCAGTGGCTTATTTGCTTAAGACACCGCCTGTATATACCCGATCGGCATCCATCTTGATAAAGGACGATGCCAAAGGCAAGTCAGCTTCCTCTGGAACTGAGGACTTTGCCGATTTCGGTATCTTCACCACCAATACCAACGTCAACAACGAGATGGGAACACTCCAGTCTCCCGACATCATGCGCGAGGTGGTTTCCCGACTCCATTTGGATATGAGCTATCTCGTTAAGGGACGTTTCCACAAGACCACAATCTACGGCGAGACACTCCCCGTCACTGTGACGCTAATGGAATTTCCAGATAATGAGTCCGCCTCCTTTGTGCTTCGCCTTGGCAAGGGCGGGCAGTATGTGCTAAGCGACTTCACCCGCAATGGCGAACCGGTGGGCGGTAGTACCGTGGGAAAACTGGGCAACACCTTCTCCAGCCCTTTGGGTAAGCTGAAGGTCGTTGCCAACCCACGCTGCAAGCAGTCGCAGGCAACGGAGATAGAGGTCTTCCGCTCTACGCTGAAGGGAGCCGTCGCCAATGCCATCTCCCGGCTCACCGTATCACAGGACGACGAGAAGTCCAACATCATCACACTCTCCTTTCAGGATGTCAGCACGCAGCGTGCCGAGGAAGTTCTCAACACACTCATTGCGGTCTATAACGAGAATTGGGTGAAAGACAAGAACCAGATTGCCGTCAGCACGAGCATGTTCATCAACGAGCGTCTTGGTGTCATCGAGGGCGAGTTGGGAAATGTCGATAACGACATCTCTTCCTACAAGAGCCAGCATTTGCTTCCCGACGTACAGGCAGCCGCCAACATGTATATGGCACAGGCGAGCGAGGCTGAGTCGGCTATAAAGTCGCTCAACAATCAAGTCTATATGGCGCGCTACATCCGCAACAACCTAACAGGCGAGACCAACCGTTTCCAGTTGCTCCCTGCCAATTCGGGCATCAACAACGCCAACATCGCCACCCAGATCAACGAGTACAACAACCAGCTGCTCGAGCGCAACAACCTCGTCTCGAAGAGTAGCGACAAGAACCCTTTGGTTGTCGAGATGGATGCTTCGTTGGGTTCCATGCGCAAGGCGCTTGTATCCTCCATCGACAACGAGCTTGTGGCATTGGAGGCTCAGATAAAGAGCCAGCAGACCTATGGCGGACAAGCGACCTCCCAGATAGCCTCAAACCCCAAGCAGGCAAAATACCTTCTCAGTGTTGAGCGCCAACAGAAGGTCAAGGAGTCGCTCTATCTTTTCCTGCTCCAGAAGCGCGAGGAGAACGAGCTTTCCCAGGCGTTCACCGCCTACAACACCCGCGTCATCTCCCGCCCCGACGGCAGCATGACCCCCACGGCTCCAGTGAGGAAAAACATCCTTCTGGTGGCATTTGCCTTGGGACTCCTCCTACCGGTTGTTGTCATCGTCATACGCGAGAACACCAACACCGTGGTGCGAGGAAGGAAAGACCTTGAGAGTGTCTCCGTCCCCATCATCGGCGAGATACCGCAACATTTCACCTTCAAGCGCAAGTTGTTTGTTACCCGCAGGGAAAAGCCCTCCACTCAGTCCGTTGTGGTTAAGGAGGGCAGCCGCAACGTCATCAACGAGGCGTTCCGCGTGCTTCGCTCCAACATGGATTTCATGATGGCATCGCAGAAAGGTCAGAATGTCTTTGTTCTCACGTCTTTCAATCCAGGCAGCGGCAAGACCTTCCTCGCCATGAACATCGCCATGAGCGAGGTAATCAAGGAAAAGCGCGTGCTGCTTATCGACGGCGACCTACGACACGGCTCCACCTCGAGCTACGTAGGCTCTCCCGAGGAAGGTTTGTCCGACTATCTTAGCGGCATAAACGACCATTGGCAGGACTTGCTTGTCCACTACCCCAACTACGACAATCTCCATATTCTCCCTATAGGTAAAGTACCGCCCAATCCAACCGAGTTGCTTGAGAACGGCAGGTTAGAGTCGCTGATAAAGCAGCTGCGTGGTGAGTACGACTTCATCTTCATCGACTGTCCTCCTATCGACATCGTAGCCGACGCACAGGTGTTGGAGAAAGTGGCAGACCGCACCTTGTTTGTCATCCGTGCCGGACTGCTCGACCGCTCAATGCTTCCCGAGTTGGAGAACATCTATCAGCAGAAGCGTTTCAAGAGCTTGTCCATCATCCTCAACGGAACAGAAAGCACTGGAGGCAAATACAGCTATCGCTACGGCTATCGATATGGTTACCGTTATGGCTATCGCTACGGCTATGCCTCCTATTACGGTTCGAAGAATCAGGAATAAATTCCGACTTACTCTTTCCTCATTTCCCATTTCTAACCTGCATTATTCATGCTGTTCCGTCGCGAAAGGTCTAAATGGCTGTGCATCAGCGTGAGCACAGCGATGACGATGCAGAATGTAGTAAATCCTAC
>CAMAGM010000014.1 GCA_945833995.1 uncultured Prevotella sp. | reverse complement strand
AACTCCTTTAACTCCTTTAACTTCTTTAACTTCCATCACTTCCGAAAGTTGAGTTCTTAATTCTTAACTCTTAATTCTTAATCCTCAGTTCCCTCAACAACCGCAAGGCCCTGACGATGTGTTTCTTCACCGTTTCGGTGCTTATCTCCATTTCCTCTGCCACCTCACGGTATTTCTTTCCGTCAACGTAGCATCGGGTGAAGATGGCGCGTGTGTTACTCGGGAGTTTTTCAAGCACTTTCTCCACGTGGCGGCAACGCTCCTCAAACTCAATGGGGTCATCGTCGGTGGTTGACGTGGAGCAAAGTTGAATATGAAGCTCGACATAGTTGCGGTGACGTTCCTGATGGCGCAACCAGTCGAGGCACTTGTTCCTTACGTTGACAAAAAGCCACGACCTCGCCGCCTTACGCTCAATCTGGGCAAAGTTCCTCCACGCGTCTTCATAGGCTGAAGACACGATGTCGTCGCACTCGTTGGCATCGTCAACGTGTTGACGTGCGAAATAGTAGAGTTGCGAATAGTAGAGACGGAATATCTCGTCAAACTCTGCCTGATTGTCCATTTGTTATACTTGGGAAATGTAAGTGGCGGCAAAGGTACACAATAATTATGAAATAGTGACATTTTTATGCAAAAAAACGACTTTGAAACATTTTTTTCGAGAAAAGCGTAACCTATTTCCCCTGTTGTACGTTCAAAATGAAACAATAAACATCAAAACAAATACAATATGAGACAACGAAAGCATCTGTTGCTCGCTTTGGTCCTATTTCTCGTGGCTCTGCCATTGGCAGCCCAAACGGGAACCGTGACGCTGAGCTTCGACGATGAGCCACTGCCTTCGGCCTTCAAGAAGTTGGAGAAGGCATCTGACTACAAGATTTCGTTCGCCTACGCCGATGTAGAGAAGTATCGGGTGAGCGGACAAGTGAAGAACAAGCCCTTCGAGGCTGCCCTGCAGTTTCTGCTTGGCGGCAAGCCGCTGAGCTATGAGATAAAGGGCAAGTTTGTTGACATCAAGGCTGGCAAGCCCTCGCCAACGAGGAAGAACCGCGACATCAGCGGCATTGTCAGGGACGAGTTTGGCGAGCCACTTCCTGGTGCAACGGTGACGAGCACTGGAGGCAATGGCTCGCGCGAGATTTCCGCCGTGGTGACCGACATGAACGGACATTTCAAGCTGACCGTTGCTGGCGAGGCACGCCAACTGGAGGTGAGCTACGTGGGCTTTGAGACCAAGAAGGTGGCTCTGACAGCCGAGAACTCCTACGACATCTCACTGCAGCCCGACTCGAAGACCATCGACGAGGTGGTGGTTACGGGCGTCTTCACCCGAAAGGCAAACACCTTCACGGGCGCAGTGACCACCATCAAGGGCGACGACCTGAAGCGTGTGGGCAACGCCAACATACTGCAGTCGCTGAAGAATATCGACCCTTCGTTCATGCAGGTGGAGAACCTCGGCATGGGCAGCGACCCAAACTCACTGCCCGACTTCCAGATGCGTGGAGCATCGACCATCAGCGGAGTGCAGGGCGAATATGCCTCAAGCGCCAACCAGCCGCTGTTCATACTCGACGGATTTGAGACTGAGCTGACAAAAATCATGGACCTCGACATGAACCAGGTGGAGAGCGTCACCACGCTGAAGGACGCGACGGCGAAGGCAATCTATGGCTCGAAGGCTGCCAATGGCGTAATCGTAATTGAGACGAAGAAGCCAGAGAGCGGCAGACTAAGAGTGACCTACACTGGCAACGTGAGCCTTGAGGTGCCAGACCTTACGAGCTACGACCTCTGCAACGCCGCCGAGAAACTTGAGGTGGAGCGACTTGCAGGACTTTACACTTCAGACAATGCCGCCAATCAGATTAGCCTTGAGCAGGCTTATTCGGCAAAGCTGCGCGAGATTCTTGCAGGAGTGAACACCGACTGGCTGGCACAGCCCGTGCGCACTGGCGTGGGCACAAAGCACAGCCTCTACATCGAGGGCGGCGACAAGGCAATGCAGTATGGCGTTAACCTTTCTTATAATAATATAGAAGGAGCGATGAAAGGCTCAAACCGCAACACCTTCTCAGGTGGCGTCACGCTGAGCTATCGAGTGAAGGACTTCATCTTCCGCAACAAGCTGACCATCGACTACAACAGCAGCAACAACTCGCCCTACGGCACTTTCGACCAGTATTACCGAATGAATCCCTACAGCCGTCTTTACGACACGACGGGAAACTACATACGCGCATACAACTACACGGACAACAATGGCGAGTCGGCACAATACTCAAACCCTCTCTACAACACCACGCTGAACACCATCGACAACAACACATACACCAACATCACCAACGACTTCTACATGGAGTGGCAGATAATGGAGAGCCTGAAGATGACAGGACGTTTCGGCATCGTGCGCAAGACAACAACTGCCGACATATTCAAACCTGCCAACCACACCGACTTCGTCAACACCACCGACGAGTTCCGCCGCGGAAGCTACTCGCAGTCGAACGGCAAGCACACCGACATCAGTGCCGACCTCGGACTGCAATGGTCGAAGCAGATTGACAAGCACCTCGTGTTCCTCAACGGACAGCTGAGCATGAGCGACAACTCCTACAACACAGTGGGCATCATGGCAGAAGGCTTCCCAAACGACTTCATGGACGACATCTCGTTTGCCGTTCAATACGCCAAGGACAGCAAGCCTACTGGCACTGAGGGCATCTCACGCAACTGCGGTGGACTGCTCTCAGTAAACTACTCCTTCGACGAGCGCTACCTCTTCGATGCCAACTACCGACTGATGGGCAGCTCCGAGGCAGGAGCTAAGAACCGTTGGGGCTCGTTCTGGTCGGTAGGCGGCGGATGGAACGCGCACAACGAGAAATTCCTCAAGTCGGCAAAGTGGATTAACCGCCTGAAGCTGCGCGCCTCTTACGGATATACCGGTAGCCAGGGTTTCAGCTCCTACGACGCGCTGCCAACATTCGTCTATTTCAGCAACCTCTCCTACAATGGCTACATAGGCAGCTACGTGAAAGGTCTCGCCAACGAGTATCTGCGCTGGCAGGAGAAATATGACACCAACGTGGGCGTTGACTTCAACCTCTTCAACAACCGCCTCTCGGGACGCTTCGACTACTATATCGCCACCACGAAGGGAATGGTGACAAACGTCACCGTGCCTTATACCACTGGTTTCACCACATACGTTGACAACCTCGGCGAGACGGAGAACAAGGGTTTTGAGGCTTACCTCAACTTCAAGGCATACGATGGCGGACGCGACTATGTGAACGTATTTGGAAGCGTGGCACACAACAAAAACAAGTTGAAGAAGATTTCCAACTCGCTGCGCGCATGGAACGAGGCAAAGGACAAGGACATGATTGCCAACGAGACCACAGCGCCAAGCGTGAAATACTACGAGGGCTGCTCAATGACAGCCATCTGGGCAGTGCCGTCGCTCGGCATCGACCCACAGAACGGAAAGGAGATTTTCGTGAAGAAAGACGGAACTGTGACCTACGACTACGACATTGCCGACCAGGTGGTGTGTGGCGACACGCAGCCTAAGTTCAACGGCAACTTCGGCATCAATGGCGAGATAAACGGCTGGGGATGGAACGTAACCGTAAACTACAAGTGGGGCGGACAGATCTACAACCAGACTCTCGTTGACAAGGTTGAGAACGCACAGCTTCAGTACAACGTTGACCGCCGAGTGCTGACCGACCGTTGGCAGAAGCCTGGCGACGTGGCTCTCTACAAGGCAATAGGCGACCAGAGCGTGACCTACCCGACATCACGCTTCGTGCAGGACTACAACACCTTCACGCTGTCGTCGCTGACGCTCTACTACGACTTCCGCAACTGCCGTTGGGTGAAGGACTCGTTCCTTGAGCGCCTGAAGGTGAGCGCCTATACCAACGACCTCTTCGTAATATCGTCAGTGAAGACCGAGCGCGGAACAACCTATCCCTACGCCCGCTCCTTCTCGCTGTCGGCACAAGTAACTTTTTAATAATGTGGAGTGTGGAGTGAGGAGTGTGGAGTGAGATTTGCACAGCCTCAAAACAGCGCAGTTAAGTAATCTCTCTCCTCTCTCCCCTCTCCTCTCTCCTCCAAATATATAACTATGAACAAGATAAAAACAATAATAGCGACACTTCTGGCTACCGCCACACTGACCTCGTGCAGCGACTGGCTCGACGTCAGCCCCAAGTCGCAGATAAAGGAAGAAGACCACTTCAGTCGTGAAGGTGGCTACAAGGACCAGCTCACTGGCGTATATACCGCCATGAGCCAACAGACGATGTATGGCCTTAACATGGGCATAGGCTTCGTCGAGGTGCTATCGCACAGCTACGACGTTGACGCCAACGGCGACTGGCGATATGCAAACGAGTTTGACTACAAGAACTCTGGCGTGGAATCTACCATATCCACCATTTGGCAGAGCACCTACAACGCCATTGCCAACCTCAATATTCTCATAAAGAACATCGACCAGGCTGACCCAAACAGCTTCAGTGGCAACAACTATGCGGTGTATCGTGGAGAGGCTTACGGCCTGCGCGGTTTCCTCCATCTCGACCTCATGCGCCTCTTCGCCTGCTCTCCTTCTATGGACGCCAATGCCAAGGGCGTGCCTTACGTCACGGAGTACTCCACCAACGTGGTTGGACAACATTCCGTCAGTGAGACAATGAAACTGGTGATTGCCGACCTCGAGAAGGCCCGCGAGTATCTCTCCACCGACTCGCTGAAGGAAAGTTCGTCGCGCTACTCTCACCGAGCAACGCGCATACCTTATTTCAACTACTATGCCGCAACGCTGAGCCTTGCACGCGCTTACCTTTGGGCAGGCGACAAGCAGAGCGCGCTGAAATATGCCAACGAGATTATCGACTGTGCCGAGGATTCAACAAGCGAGAAGCGGCTGAGCAAACCTTTCAGCTGGGTACACTACACCACAATGCAGAGCGGCAACCGCAACGAGCAGGACATAGCTTTCTCGTGTGAGCACATTTTCCATCTTACAATAAACAAATGGGAAGACACCGCAAACTTCTATTTCAAGTCGAAAGGTGGCAGCAATGCACTCACGCCGTCAGACGACACCGCACAGGACATCTATGAGGTGGCATTGGGCTATGGCAACGACTACCGCTACCTGAAAGGCTACGAGCAGGATGGCGAGAAACGCTATATGTGTAAGTTCTGGCATTGGGAGGGTGGACGCTACAACGACATATATCCACTGCTGCGCATGACAGAGGCTTACTACATAGCCGCAGAGTGTCTGAAAGACAGCAACCCGAAGCGTGCCATAGAGTTGCTGAACCTCGTGCGTGAGAACCGCAACCTCAGCCTCTTCCCTCTTGCCGACAACCTCAGTGCCGACGAGATTCAGAACGAGATCTATAAGGAATACCGCAAGGAGTTCGTAGGTGAGGCAGGACAGCTGTTCTTCTACTACAAGCGACTCAACGCCACAAGCATCAAGGGAGCTTCCGTAGTTCCAGGCAAAGGCGTTTATGTGCTGCCTATTCCAGCCAACGACGCTGAGTTTGGAGGATACGGGAATTAGGAAATTAAGAATTAAGAGTTAAGAATTAAGAATTAAGAATTGCTGCGCAAACCGAACGCAGAGCCGAGCTTGCTCGGGCTATGCTGAGGTGAAGCCAGCAATCGACGAAGTCAATTAAGAGTTATATGAAAAAAGCAATATATATAGCCACGGCGGCACTGATGACACTGGCATCGTGCAGCAGCGATGAGGACTTCTTCTATCGCGACGAGGCTCGCATACGCCTCGTGGGACCAGAGATATGGACAGCAGGCAGCGACTCGCTCACCTTCTCCTTTGTGACCACAGCTGCTGGCACAACAGAGATGGCAATGGACGTGGAGGCGCAGATAATGGGCAGCGCGGCTGACCACGACCGCACGGCAAACATAGCAGTAGTCAGCGACAAGACAACGGCAACGGCAGACCTATATCTGCTGCCTACAGCAGTCACCATACCAGCAGGACAAGCTAAAGCCACATTCCAAGTCATCCTGAAGCGTGCCGACGTGCTTGCCACGAAGTCGGTCAGGCTGAGAATAGCAGTAGAGCCATCAGCCGATTTCCAAAAAGGAGTGAACGAGGAAGACCACCTCACCTTCATCTGGAACGACCAGATAAGCAAGCCCAAGAACTGGGCGCAGCTTGAGGAATTCTTCGGCGAATACAGCGACACAAAGTACCGCTTCATGCTCGAGAATGCCGGAGGCTTGACTGAGTTCGACACCGATGCCCTCACCTGGGCACAGCTGCAAAGCTACAAGATAATGTTCCAGAACGCCCTCAACGACTACAACGCCGCACACCCAGGCAATCCGCTGACTGACGAGAATGGAAATTTGGTTAGTTTTAGTTAATAAAGAGAGGTGAATTTTAGAAGGTAGAAGGTAGTGGGTAGAAGGTAGAGATTACCTGAACTGCCTAAAATCTCGGGTAGAACATATCTCTACCCTCTACCTTCTCCCCTCTACCCTCCAAAAAGAACCTTCCCTCTCCACATTAAAACAAAAAGACAATGAAAAAAGCAATAATACTATTCCCAATCCTTGTCCTCACGATGCTGTTCTCATGCAGCGAGGACGATGGAAACTACAGCTACCTCACCGACGAGGAGGCTGGAGTGATAAAGTTCGACACCGTTGGTGTCGCAAACCGCCTTGTGCTCAATTACAACTTAACGCCAGGGCAGCGTGTTGAGTTTGAGCCAAACGTCAGCTACGCCTACCCTGAGCGTCTGCGCTACCGTTGGTACTACCTTACGCTGACCAACTATCAGTATCAGCCTGTGCAGCAAGGCAACTCGCTCGTCTATCCACCTGCCGACACCATTGCCACGACCAAGAAACTCGACTGGACCGTTGACCTCAAGCCTGGTCAGTACCGTTTCTACCTCATGGCAGAGGACACCATCACGGGAATGAAAGGTTTCTACAATCCAAGCAACTACACCGTTGTGGCTTCGAGCGGCAAGCAGGGCGGACTCTATCTGCTCACCGAGCGCAACGGACAGAGCGACCTTGAGGTGTTCACTTCGAGCCTGATGCTCATCTACGGAGGCGACAATTGCATCTACAAGCACTTCTCGAACACAACAGGTAGCCTTCTTGAAGGAAAGCCAAAGTTTATTCGTGGAACACACACGGGAAAGACCTCGAAAGATGGCTACCTCGTATGCACCGACAAAAACCTCTACCGCATTGCGGCAGACGGACTTACCACAATGAACGACTGGAGCACGATGTTCTATTCTGCACCTGAGAAGTTCAATCCACAGGATGCTTTCTATGCCAACTCATGCGACTTCCTCGTCAACGATGGCAAGCTCCACGTGCTCTATGCCAACAAGTCGAACGACCGCAAGTTCTCAGCACCGATAGCAGGCGACTACACAGCCGCCCCGTTCCTCATGAAGAACACGCGCACGTCGTGGGGAGCTGTAGAGGGAGCCATCGATGCATGGCAAGTGCTCTACGACGAGAAAAACCGCAAGTTCCGTCCTTACTACTCGCAGTCGTCGCAACTGAGCAACTTCAAATCGACAACATCAGAAGCCGTGGTTGACGCAAACAAGGTGGAAGGCAACATAAAGGCAATCTTCCAAAGTGGTGGCAACTACACCACTGCCATCACCGAGATTGGCGACACCATATTCGCCTTGCGCTACTGTTTCTACAACGTCATCGACAACGGCGACCTATCAGCGGCTGGCTCACGCTCGCGCCTCAGCCTCAACGACTGCAAGGACATTCGCAATGCCAAGCTCTTCGCCTCAAACACCAGTGGTATGGCATTCTACTATGCCACCGACAACGCCGTATATTCCTTCTCCGCATCGAGCGGACAGACAACGGCAAACACTGTCTATGAGTGTGAGCCAGGCGAGACGGTAACAGCAGTGTATGCCTGGGGAAGTGCTGGAGGCGGTTGGCCGACAAGCGACTGCGCCCTCTTCATCGGCATTTGGAACGATCAGAAGCAGGAAGGCAAACTCATTCAGTATGAGGTTGACGTGAACTACGGTCTGCCCAACGCCTTCTGGGGACCAATGTTCGGCGCACCAGACAATCCTGTCATCACCACCGGATGGGGCAAAATAGTAGATATGGTTTGTCTTGATGCGGAGTAGATTAATAAAATGAGGAGTGTGGAGTGAGGAGCGAGGAGTGAGATTACTGCACTGCGTAGCTCTGGGGGTGTGGGCGTCCCTGCCCGCACCTCGCCCAAAATCCAGGCTTAAGCATATCTCACTCCTCTCTCCACACTCCTCTCTCCACAATAAATAAAAACAATTATGAAAAAAACAATTCTTTCTCTTATGATTCTCTTGGTTGTGGCTCTGGGTGCCAATGCCCAGGGCTACACCCTCAAGGGAACGCTGTCGGGACTTGCCGACGGCACAAAGGTCGTGCTCGTGCCAATGAGCCACGACAGTGAAGAACCAATAGCCGAAGCTACCGTCAGCGGCGGCAGGTTTGAAATCTCTGGCACCGTTGACTTCCCACGAGCCGTGTTCCTGCAAGTGAAGGACACTTACGGTGCAACAGACCTGATGCTTGAAAACTCAGACATCACGCTTTTTGCCAATGTCAGCAAAGACAAGGCACACGATGGCAAGGACCGCTACTCCTTCACCAACGTAAAGATTGAAGGCTCACCGCTGACTGACAGACTTTTGGGCTATCTTGCCAAGCGCGATGAACTTGACATACTCTATAACGACATGCACACACGTTTCGCCGACTTCTCAAGACAATTGGGCGAGGCACGTGGTGCACATGACCAAGCACGCATAGACTCTCTCAGCAACAGCGAGACAGGAAAAGCCATGGGCAAGGCTGAGAAAGAGTTTTTCGACACGGTGGAGAAAACATTCATGGACATGATCAATGCCAACCTCGACTCTTACTGGGCACCACTGCTCACCCTTCGCCTCTATTCCTATCTCACTCCCGAGCAAGCTCCACTCTACAACTCCATGTCCGATGCTGCCAAGCAGAGCTGGTATGGAAAGAAAATGAAGAGCGAGATTTTCCCAGGCGGACAGGCAGGCGAGAAGGCAATGGAGTTCACCGTGAAGGATGACAACGGCAAGGCTCTAACTCTCGCCCAGCTTGCAAAGGGCAAACGCTACGTGCTGCTCGACTTCTGGGCATCGTGGTGCGCCCCATGCCGCAAGGAGATACCTAACGTGAAACGCCAGTACGAGCTTTACAAGTCAAAGGGTTTTGAGGTCATCAGCATCTCCATCGACAAGAGCGAGGAGGCATGGCGCAAGGCAGTGAAGGAAGAGCAGTTGGAGTGGCCAAACTTCATCGACAAGACCAACGTTGCCAAGACCTACAGCGTGCGTGCCGTACCCTCGATGTTCCTCATCGACGTTAAGACCATGACCCTCGTGGCCTCAGGCAACGATGCCCGTGGCGAAGCCCTCGCCACAAAACTTGCTGAGCTGTTTAAATAAGTTGAAGATTGAAGGTTGAATATTGAATTGCTGCGCCAACCATGCGCGGCAATTCAACCTTCATATCTTTCATGGAAAACCTATAATACGGCCCTTCGACTGCTTTTCCGAAAATAAACGGGTTTTCCATAACTCTTGCTTCTTAACTGATATAACGTTTCAACAGTGCAAAGATAGTAACAAAGTTCTTAGTAACAAAAATCTTACTAAGAGCTTTATTACTTTTTAACTTAGATCATAAGTTTGACACTATTGCAACTGACTGGCGATTGACTGCATATTTGTACTTTTATTACTACACAAAGAAATGTTAAACGCTAACTGTTTTAAATGTTAAACGGAAATGCCTTTTTGCTGACTTTTTGTTTCAGTCATCCTTCGGGATGGTCTCGGGATGCCTTCGGGACGGTCTCGGGCGCATTGTGTTCTGTTTTCTGCAGCACAATTATGGCAATAATTGCAACTATGCAAGTATATTCTTAGCCGTTAAATGGCTTTTAGAAGTGATTTTTCCCACTTTACAGTCTTTCAATCCCCTAAAACTCCTCCAAAATTGCTGTTTGAAGAAAAAAGTTGAAGAAAAGTTTGGCTGTTTCATTTATATTTCTTACTTTTGCCCTCGACTTATGCAAGTCGCCCAACTTGTTTGGGCTTCTGAGCCGATTGCGTTTGGCTCCGCATTTGTCTCTATTTATGGGAAAGCGTCTTCATGCGCTTTGTTTCTGACGATCAGAAATCTGGAAAATTTCAAACACAGTCAGAGCATAGCGACGGTAGATGCTCATGTAGTGTTTATACATGATTTTATTCACAGAAAGTAGACTGTTAAATAGTTTGCACTTATGTGTTATAGATGATTATATAAACTAAACTGCGTGGGTTCTGCGTTGCCTGTTCAACTGTGTTAGGTATTCCAGAACCTCTGATCGTGGGACAGGCAGATGTCAGGTTCCACGCAATTTCATTAATAGGTTCAACGTTATTATTTATTATTCTGCCGACTCCGAGAACCTATAGGCAAACTTTAATTAAATGAAACAAAAATGATAGAAAAAACAAAGAAAGTTTACGAAGCCCCTTCCATGAAAGTTTATGAAATCGGCAGGTCGCAGATTTTGGCGGGAAGTAACCCTGCTGCTAATAATGAGGATTTTGGTACAGATCCAAATTCTATGCAATGGTAATTAACAATAGATATAGAACAATGAAGAATTATATTCTACTTTTTATGTCCATTGCCATGCTGATGACAATGGTAAGTTGCTCATCGTCAGACGATGAAGTGGCAGAAAACAACAATGTTGAAGGCAAGTTGGTTCCAATGACGTTTACTGCAACACAGGAAACAAACGTGGGTACTCGTACAGCTCTAAATAATGGAACAGAGGTTTTTTGGAAATCAGGTAATCAAATTAGTGTTTTCGATGGAGAAGGTGACGACCATAATCAGATGTTTACATTACAAGGCACTGGAGAATCCAAATCAGGGACTTTTTCTGGAGAGGCTTCGTCATCAGCAACAAAATTCACTGCAGTTTATCCATATACCAGCGGAGCACAACTTGACTCAGATGGCAGTGTAAGTGGTATAACTCTTCCTGCAGAACAAACTGCGACTGCTGATAGTTTCGACCCAAATGCAGCATTGATGATGGCAGTTTCGACAGAATCAAATAAAAATCAGTTGGACTTCAAGAATGCCGTAAGTCTTGTGAAGATAACGACAGCTTTTGCTTGCAAGAAGATTGTGCTGACCGCAAACGAGGATATTGCAGGAAAAGGGACATTGAAGTACATTGATAATGCTCCTTCAATCACTTTTGATTCTGGGCAATTCAAGACCATTACATTGAAACCGGCAAGTGAGAGTGGCAAAATAGAAATAGGTACATATTACATAGTCGTTCCTTCAATCACCATGACAGGTTTCAGCATAAGTTTCGATGCATCTGATGAATATTGTGTTTACACGCGAACGAGTACCAAAAGCAATACATTCAATCGTAGTAAGATTAAAGACCTTGGTACATTCAAAATAGATGGCACATGGACACATACATCTCGTGGCAAAGTTAATAAAAACGATGAAGTTGACATGGGTGTGTTTACGATAGAAGAAAAGAAATATAGAGTAATATTCACTAAGTCCAACCTCACAAAAGATGGTCTTGCCGCAAAAGAATCCGACTATGGAGACTATTTTGCTTGGGGCGCTACTGAGCCTTTGTACACTTCATATACTCGTGGTGTTGATGGAAAAGTAACTGTTAATGCATGGGAATCAGGAAAGGATGCTGGATATGTATTAACAAATGCACCATATAATGATGGTTCTTCCTCCTATACCCAATATACAACAGCAGAAACTAATATTAATCCGTCAGACGACCCTGCTCGCAATATTCTCCTTGGCGATTGGCAGCTGCCTACTAAAGCGGTTTGGAATGCTTTGTACAATGCCAATAAAGGTTCGGTGAACTGGGGAATTGATGGTAATTTGGCATTGGAAAAGATAGATGAAAGTAACATCAACGGAATGAAGATAACCAAGACGGATGATGCCACCACTTATCTCTTCTTGCCTGCTGCAGGTGACCTCATTGAGAAACAGTTTGGCGGTGTTGGAGCAGGCCTTCACTACTGGTCAGGGACAACATACTCTAGTACGTGGGCATATTACCTATTCTTCCAAGATGCTGTAGTCTATCCAGATTATGCTTACGAACGCTACAGTGGATTCACAGTGCGCCCCGTACGCTTGGTTGCAGTAGATTAAAACCTCACCAAGCATGCAAGGCAATAGCGAAGGGCAATCATTGTAAAATAGGAACAAGAACTTACACAGTATTCATTTGATTTAAACCTCCGTGAAGGTCAGTTGTCGGAAAGCGTTTCCGCGGCTGACCTTCGATTTTTGCTACTCGAATAAACAGCGGCAACGGCTGGGGGTGTGGGCGTCTCGATATTCAAGTAGAGTCATCGAAAATTATAAATAATAAATATTCTTGTCAACCTGTTTCAGAATAAGACAATAAGTAGTCAACCTAAATAGTTAAACTACAATGTACTGTTGGCAGATGCTGTCCGACGATTGTAGGGACTTTACTTTATGTAAGTCCGTACGCCCAAGTGGCGTTTTGGAAGCCCCCTCCGTCTCCCCCAGAGGGGAGTGATGGCTGCGCACAGTGGAAACGCCAACGCGGCTCTCCCCCTTGGGGGAGCTGGAGGGGGCTTCCCATAAAGCCCTTGCGGGCTACGGACTTACATAAAGTAAAGTCCCTACTTGAGGCGGAAAGACGGCGGAAATGGCGGCGAAATGGAACTTTAATTGACTTCGTCGAACTTCGTTTCTTTAATCTTTTAATTTTTAATTCGCAACGCGATAGAGATGGTCTAACGATAGCTGTTGACACACTTGTTCCATCATTATGGAACAGTTGTGACAACAACTATGGAACAAGTGTGACAACAGGTATGGAACGACTGTGACAATAGAGTATCCAGTCGCCAGCTGATTGCCGAATGACACCATTTCTTACTGTAACACTGTAACGTGTAACGCATCGGTGAATGGTAGGCAGCGTTACACGCTACAGTGTTACAGTTGTTTTTGCATGGTGAAATTCTTTACAATCGTCCCGAACTCGTCTCGAAGGCATCACGAAACCATACCGAAGGATGGCGAAGTACAAAAAATTAACAAACCATTCAAACCCTTCAAACTTCTCAAACCCTTCAAACACCTCCAACCATGAACGATTTGTTTGGGTAACATGATTTCGATGCCGATTTTGGTCACTTTTCTCTGAATTTCGATACGGTTTTTGGGAATTATTTGTATCTTTGCCCCCAAAAACGGAGTGTTTGGAGTCACAAATAAAAAGAGAATAATATGATTGAGGAGATATAATCTCTACTATACAAAAGAAGGGCTGCCCCCCTTTTTTGCATGGTGACAGCCCTTCAAATAGAAACCTAAAAACTAATCAATTGCTATTTGGCGTTGTATCTTCTTCACGTCATCCTTTGACACTCGTGGCATCGTGATGGTGAGCACGCCATTGTCAACCTTGGCACCTATGTTGTCCTTCACCACATCGTCGGGCAGCACATACATCTGCTGGTAGTTGGAATAGCTGAACTCGCGGCGCAGATAGTGCTCCTTCTTGTTCTCCTCCTTGTGCTCCAGCTTGTTCTCTATCGTAACCTCAAGATTGCCATCGGCATTGAGGTTGACGCGGCAGAACTCTTTCTTGATACCCGGAACGGCGAACTCCATCGTATATGCGTTGCTGTTTTCCTTTACGTTGATGGCGGGAGCCGTTGTCTGCATCTTCGGCATCCAATCGTTGTTGAAAAACTCGTCGAACACTGTTGGGAACCAACTGTTTGAACTCATTACTGGTAACATAATAACCTCCTATTTTTAAATTGTTGTTTTTATATGTCCTTTCTGCTTCCAGCCCCTCTGTGGAGCTTTCCGCTTTCACTCTTATAAATGCAATCCCCGTGCCAACGACAATTGTGGTGTCAATATGTCGTGAATGATTAAAATTTTTAATTTTTCGCGACTTTTTGTCATTTCCCTTATTGCGGCATATTTTGTATTGTCTTCGATTTGCACTAACTTTTGATAAGTTAGGCTGCGTCTCGGAAATAAAAATAAAAGTTTTTGGACTTTTATTTTGTATTTCGCTCAACTTGCACTAACTTTTGATAAGTTAGGCTGCGTCTCAACAATAAAAATAAAAAAAACGCTTTTTTATTTTGTATTGTCTTCGATTTGCACTAACTTTGCAGCGAAATGGAACACGGCAAGTTTGAGCAGTTCTTTCGCGCCAACTACCCAAAGGCATATTTCCTTGCCCTCCGTCTGCTACACGACGAGGAGGCAAGTAGGGATGTCGTGTCCGATTCGTTTGAGAAAGTATGGGGGAAAATGGAAGAGGGAAAGATAGAGGTGAACAACCTTGAGGCTTACCTGCTGATGGTGGTAAGGAACATGGCACTGGAGCAACTAAGGCAACAACAGCTGCACAACAAATACGCCAAGATGGAGTTGCACCACCAGGAACGAACCTCACCCGACGAACAGACGATGATGGAGCGCGAGGAAAAGATGGAGAAACTGACAAAAGCCCTTGAGAAACTTACGCCACGGACGCAAAGAATAGTAAACCTCTGCTACGTGGAAAGGAAGAAATATCGAGAGGTGGCTGCCGAACTCGACATAAGCGAGAGCGCAGTGAAGAAACACATCATGCAGGCTCTTAGCTTCCTAAGACAGAAGTTCAAAAACATCGACTTATAGTTATACAACGTTAAATATCAACAAAATAACCACTTTGAGGTACCCTGTTTTCAGATATAGTAGTCTTAAATAACGAAACATAATCGCTGAAATGAGCAACAATAATAAGGAAATAGATAAGATTCTTGATTTCTTCGATGGGAAGGAGGAACTGACTGACGATGAGATCCTCGCCCTGCTCGACGCCGAGGAGGGAAGGAAAGCTTGGAATGAGCTTGCAGACCTCGACGAGGCAGCCAACAGGCTGATGGGAAAACAGCCTGACGTGGATGCCGAATGGGCCGCCTTTGAGAATAAACGACAAGGAAAGAAGGAAGCGGAGACCATGCCGAAGCGACGCACTGTCAGCATCGGCTTGGCGTGGAAGGTTGTGGCAGCTGCCGCAGCCGCCATATTGTTATTGGTGGTGATGAACTACAAGACACCAGTGGCGGAGCAGGACGTGGAGCCAGAGGTGGCTGTAGCTATGGAAAAGGCGGAAGTGGAGCAGCACGAGGAAAGAATAGCCAAGGCTGTAAAGGCAAAGAAAATAAAGATGATAAAGGTGGAGGTGCCAGCAGGGGAAATGACAGACGTGGTGCTGCCCGATGGCACTCAGGTGTGTCTTAACGCAAAGAGCACACTCGAATATCCGGAGACCTTTGAGGGCAAGATGCGCCTTGTGAGCCTCAACGGCGAGGGCTATTTCAAGGTGAGCCACGACAAGCGCCATCCGTTTGTGATAAAGGCAAACGACGTTACCACGCGAGTGCTCGGCACTGAGTTCAACGTGCGCTGCTACGATGCCGCGGATGTCCACGTCACTCTCGTGGAAGGTTCCGTTGAGGTTGCCTCTAATATAAATAAGGTGAAGATTAGCCCCAACCAAGACGCTTGCCTCGCCGAGGGAAAGCTTGTTGTGGCTAACGTGAACCCGAAGGACTTCACAAGTTGGCGTGAGGGCTTGATGTATTTCGACAATGCAACCCTTCGCACCATTCTCCATCAGATAGGAGCATGGTACAACGTGAGCGTTGTTTGCGACAAATCGTCGCTTCTCGACAAGCATTTCCACTACATGTTCAATGTCAACGACTCCATAGAAAAGGCAATACAGCTCCTCCGCAATGCCTCAGACCTCGACATAACAGTGGATGACAATACTATACAGGTGAAGTAAGGAGTCCGCTTCGAGAAATTGAGAATTAAAGGGTTGAGGGGGTTAGGTGCGATAATGAGTGTAGGAATAACAACCTATAAGGTTTTTGGGAGAAAATAGTGGAAAAAATGCCATTATTCTTTCTATTTTGTTACATTTTTATTAAATTTTGGGTGCCCTGTTTTATATTCTGTTCATCATAAATATGTATGAATTGAATAAATGGGGGGAAGGCCCCTTAGTTAGTAACAAATAAAAACGAGAGAGAAATGAGCAAGAAAAAACTCTTAATCTTATCTTTCTTCGTCATGCTTCTGCCAGGTATTATGCAAATAAGCGCAAACGCACAAGGCAGCAATGCGAAATACGAGAAAGTGATTAGCGGTCAGTCGCTGACAAGCGTACTGAAGCAGTTGGAAGAAAAGTTCTCTACGAAGATTGTCTTCTCGTACGAGGATTTGGGTACTTACAAGGTAAACGCCAAAGTGAACGCACGCAATGTGGAAGAGGCGTTGAAGCAAGTGCTCGCAGGACTTCCTGTAACCTACACCATCAAGGGCAAGTACATCACCGTGAAAGCCACAAAGGCAAGAAGTCAGGCTGCAACAAAAGTGGCTGACGCAAACAAGGTGACTGTTTCCGGTAGGGTAATTGACGAGAATGGCGATGGCATTCCCGCAGCTACTATCAAGCTGGCTGGCAACGGCAGCGTAGGAACAATCACCGACATGAACGGACGCTTTGTAATCGACCTTGAGAAAGGTAAGGGCGAGACTCTTGAGGTGTCGTTCCTTGGAATGGAGGACGAAAGCTACTATGTAAACGGACGCAAGGACATAAGCGGAATAGTAATCACCATGAAGGAGGACAAGAAAGCCCTCGACGAGGTGGTCGTGATCGGTTATGGTACAGCAAAGGCAAAGGACTTGACTGGTTCGGTTTCACGTCTCTCAGAGAAAGACATTGAGACAGCTCCAATGACCTCAAACATCGCAGGTATGCTCCAAGGTCGTGCAGCAGGTGTGAACGTCATGATTGCCAACGCATCTCCTACATCACCTGTTACGGTGGTTATCCGCGGACAATCGTCAATCTCTGGCGATGGTCAGCCTCTTTGGGTGATCGACGGTGTGCCACAGTACTCAACTGGCATCTCAGGCGATGTCAGCAACACACTCTATAACCTTAACCTCAACGACGTGCAGAGTGTTGATATTTTGAAAGATGCCTCTGCTACAGCTATTTACGGTTCACGTGCCGCAAACGGTGTTGTAATTGTAACAACTAAGTCAGGTTCTGAGGGAATGAAGCCAACAGTGGAGTTCACCGCTCGCTATGGTTGGCAGGACCTCAACTCAAACGACATGAGGACACTCTCCCCTGAGCAATATCACGCTTATTCTAAACAGGCAAACCTCTTGGAGGCTTTCCGTCAGGGAACATTCACCTATTTCAATAAGAGATATATGGATGTCGAGCAGTTCAACAAGCTGACAACCAGCCAGTGGGACATGAGCGACATTGACGATATGTGGCTTCCTAACGCCTACTACGACGGACATGACGACTATTGGGACATGATGACACAGAATGCTGCCGTTCAAGACTATAGCGTGTCAATCCGTGGTGGTGCCGCAAAGACCTCATACTATGCCTCTCTGAGCTACAAGGATCAGGACGGTATCGTTAAGGGCAGTAATGCACGCACCGTTGGCGCACGCTTCAACTTTGAGTCGCTTGTTTCCGACAAGCTGAAGTTCGGCATGAACATGGACGTTTCGTCGCGTGACGCAAACAACAAGGACAACATGATAAGCAAGATTATCGACATGCGTCCTGACTATCCTGCATACAATGAGGATGGCACAATCAACACGATCGACTACTACACAAAGAACCCTCTCGTTGAGCTTCTCGACAAGAATTCAAGCGTAGCCCGCAACATCAACGCATCGGGCTTCTTGGAGTATAACTTCTACAAGTTCCTCAAGTTCCGCTCAACACTGAACGCACAGTACCAGAACGTGAAGTACGACAAATTTACACGTGCCTACTATGAGGGCAGCACAAACTCCGCATATCAGGAGGACGCACAGAACTATACTATAGTTTGGGACAATCTCCTCACATTCTACAAGACCATGGGCAAGCATGACGTTACTGCCATGTTGGGACACTCTGTGGAGCGCTCATCATACGACTATATGTCGGTGAATGCAAGCAACTTCCCTGACGATGACATTCTCGTGAACCTCGGTAGCGCAGCCACACGTGGCTCACTTTCCAGCAACAAGCAGTCGGCTTCGCTCGTATCTGTGTTCGCCCGCTTGCAGTACAAATACCACGACCGCTATCTGTTCACTGGAACGTTCCGTACCGACGGTTCGTCACGCTTTGGTAAGGACAACCGTTGGGGTTACTTCCCATCAGCAGCCGTAGCGTGGATTATGACTGAGGAAGATTTCATGAAGCCAATAAAGGACGTAGTAAGCTATTTGAAGCTCCGCGCCTCTTATGGTCTCACTGGTTCGCAGAACCTTGGTTACTACCAGTTTGCAAGCTACATCGGATCTAACCGCTACAACGGACAGCCTGGTATGTATCCATCATCACTCGGTAACAACACACTGCAGTGGGAGTCGCAGAGCCAGACCGACATCGGTCTCGACTATGGTTTCCTCGACGACCGCATCCGTGGTTCGTTCGGCTGGTATCGCAAATATGTTGACAACCTTATCTACAGCAAGCCTGTACCAGTTTCTTCCGGTTTCTCAGCTACAAGCCAGAACGTAGGCGCTATCAGCAACACAGGTGTTGAGTTTGACATAACTGCCGAGATTATACGCCAGCGTGACCTGAAGTGGGAGTTGAATTTCAACGCAGCACACAACAAGGGAACACTTGAGAAACTCAACGGTGTTGACACTTTCATCGGTGGTACAGGAAGCTACACTTACAAGCTTGAGGAAGGCGGTAAGCTCGGAACATTCTGGGGATATGTAGATGCAGGACGCTTCTATGAGAACGCTGAGGAAGTTTGGGCGTTGAAGTATATAAATCCTGCCACTGGCAAGCCTGCAAGCTATAGAGCTGTGTCGTTCCAGGAAGGCGCTGGCGACGTTTATGTTGTTGACCTCAATGGCGACGGTAAGATTACTACCGACGACAAGACTACAATCGGCGACAGCAATCCAGACCTCTTTGGTGGTTTCGGCTCAACACTCTATTGGAAGGGCTTAATGCTCAACCTCACCTTCAGCTACTCTCTCGGTGGCAAGCGCTATTGGGTAGATGAGGCCTATACATTTGGAGGAACAAACGTCTATAACTCACTCGACATCGTCATGGACAGCTGGACAATGCTTGGCGAAGGCGCTCCTTACCCTGTAACCACACACTACGGTGTGGGTGAGAACAGCGTGTTTACAAATCGCTGGTTGCATGATGCATCTTACATGCGTCTCAGTTCACTCAACCTCTCCTACAAATTGCCAGCCAACTGGTTCCGCAACACTGTAATCAAGGGAATTGAGCTGACATTCCAGGCAACCAACCTGTTCACCATCACCAAATATCCCGGTATGGACCCGCAGGGTAACTTCTCATCAGGCACTTCAGCCCTCTATGGATTCGGTTCTGACAACAGTACTTACCCATCAGCAAGGACTTACAACTTCGGATTGCGTTTCACCATTAAATAACAATGAACGATATGAAAATCAAGATATTAGGATTAGAACTGGCGATGCTTGGAGCTGTCACGCTTACCTCGTGTGACGATTTCCTTACCGAAACGCCAAAATACTCCCTCACCACCGACAACGCCATCAGAGACTATGAGAGCGCAAAGAATGCTGTCAATGGTATCTATGGACGATATAAGGACTGTAGCTATTTGGGAGGCTACATTTATGGATACATGCATTGTATGGCAGGTTTTTGGGAATACAACCCTACAATATACCAAATGAGTTATAAGGAGTCGGGAAACGACTATGTTATCAACTCTGTTTGGCAGAACTGCTATTATTTGATTAATGCCTGCAACTCTGCTATTCAAGGAGTTGAGTCGCTTGACGATGCGAAATTCTCATCCGTTGCCGACAAGAACACACTCCTTGGTGAGGCTCGTTGCTTCCGCGGCTATATCAACCTTGAGCTTCTTTGGCTATTTGGTCATTGGTTTGACAAGGCAGACTCTCCTTATGGAATAATCTACCGCGACCAAGTGTCGGAACTCTCAAATCTGCAGGTAGGACGTCTCTCTGTAGGCGAGAGCTACGAGAAGATTCTCGACGATTTGAAATTCGCAGAGGAGAATGCTCCTAACTATTCTTCTGCATTATACATGAGCAAGCAGTTTGCAAAGGCAATGCACGCCAAGCTGCTGATGGTGCGCAATTGGGACGGCGACTATGCCGAGGCACTGAAAATTGTTAACGAGCTGCTTGCCGACAAGACCTGCGGTTGGAAGATGGAAAGCGACCTCGCAAAACTTTATCAGGACGGTTGGAACTCTGCAGAAAACGTGTTCTCACGCTATGTGGGTGACAACGAGGGAGGCTACTATGGCATGGCTGGCTCAGATTTCATCTATGCTTACGCACTCTACTATGACGAGGAGTTCAACGACATTGCCTACAACTGGATGAAGGGCGACGAGCGTTACGACATCTGCTTCGGTACAGCACGAGCTCCTGAGACATGGGACACTAACACCAACGACAGTATTCTTGTGAAGCTCTACCACCGTGGACGCTTCGAGGGAAAGAACGATATGTATGCAACATATCCTATGCGCTACGCAGAGCTTTATCTGATGAAGGCTGAGTTGCTCGCACGCACCAATCCTTCTGACATTCAGGGTGCTTTGGCTTGTGTAAACGAGATGCGTGCTCAGTACACCAACCCCGTTATGGCTCCTGTTACTGGCGTTACGACACATCAGGAACTGATGGACGCTATCTATAAGGAATATGTGGTGACACTGTTCATGGAGAACGAGACACCATGGTTTGCCTCGCTGCGCTTTGAGCACGACGGAAAGCCTTGGATATACAGTCTGAAGCCAGAGGTCAACTTCAGTTCTGACCAGTATTGCTGGCCTATTCCAGAAGCTGAGCTTAAGGCACACACCGACCCAATAGCTCAGAATCCTGGATTGGAGTAAGGAAATTAAAAATTAAAAGTTAAGAATTAAAAGTTAAACGAATGAAAAAATTAATATATAGCTTGATGATTGGGCTTGGCGGACTGTTCGTTTCATGCAGCGACGACATTGATTTGCTCGTTCCGCACGCAACAAACATAACATTCGCTGAGCTGGAGATACCAACACGTTTCTCCCACATCATTCCCGATGGTGGTTTCACCGCTTCGGGCATAAAGTTCAACACTGTGAAGTCGGGCAGCCAGTTGGCAGGTGGCTTCTGCTATTCCAACCGCTCCAACCGCTCGTTCGTATGGAACAACGACGAGGTGTCCATGGACTCTATCCGCTATAGCGTTTGGTCAACAAGACCAAACACTACTGGCACCTATCTCGTTTGCCACGTGAACAACGATGATGCCTTCTTCACACTTGACACACCAAAGAAAATCGACTATATTCTCGTGTCAAATACCACATGGGCATATCTTGCCATGGCCTATGGCGACACTTACGGAACTGAGGAAAAGCCAGTGGCTAACCCTAACGTTCCAAGCAAGCCAATGGGCGTATGGCACAGCTATGTGGATGGTGGAGTTACAAAATTTGCCAAGGGCGACTATTTCACTGTGACTGCCGTGGGTTATCTTGGCAGCACAAAGACTGGCAGTGTAAACTTCGACCTTGCCTGCATGAGCGGTCATAATGCGGAAAATCCAGCATGGAGTTACTTCGTGACTGACTGGATGAAGATGGACCTCAACGCCCTTGGAACTGTGGACAAGGTGGTGTTCTATCTCGACTCGTCGGACAAGGACGAGAACGGACGTATGCGCACACCAGCATGGTTCTGCCTTGACGGATTCCAATTCGCAGATTAAAAAAAATAATTAGTTACACATGAAAAAGACTATTTTATCCTCTCTCTCTTTGATGGTTGCACTCTCCGCTTCGGCGGGAGTGTACACCTTCAAGGTGCCAGCTGCCCCAAACGGCGCTGAAGTGAAAATCAACTGGCTGCAGGACGGAAAGCAGTCAGTCGTTGTTGTGAAGGACGGCGAGGCAAAACTCGACAAGGCAGACTTCACTGCTCAGTATGTAACAGTCAGTGCTGGCGGTGCGCTCTACAACAAGACGCTTTGGCTCGACCCTGCTCAGAGCCTCACGGTGACAGTGAACGAAAAGGAGCGCAAGGTGGAATGTAGCGGCGACTTGGCGAAAATCAACAACTACCTGATCAACACCGACTTCGCACAACTGAATTATCGTGCGGGAAGCAAGGCAGAGGCTGCCTATATAAAGGCGTGTGACAGCGTGTATAACGCCAACCGCATAAAGCTTAAGGCTGCGAAACTGCCAGCTGCCTTCAACGCCAAGGAGACAGTTAGGCTAAAATATCACTCTAACCTCGCTCTGCCACGCTACACCGTGTTCCACGAGTATATGACGAGGACAGAGAACTTCAAGCCAGGTGCTCAGTTTCGCAACAAGCTGAAGCAGTTGATGGTGATTGACGGCGACTTGCTGCAATATCCTGAGTATGGCCCCTTCGTGTCTGGCTGCATCAGCTTCTACGTTGACGAGATGGAAGGCGACAAAGAGAAGAACTTCATGGCTTATGTTGACCAGAACATCAACGATGCCAAGGTGAAGAGCTACATTGTCCATGAGTATGTTTATGGCAAAGTTCAGTATTCGGGTGTTGACGGTAAGGACGAGCTGATTGCCTACTACAGGAAGAACGTTACGAACGAGGTTGACAAGGCTAAGTTCGACGCTCTCTACGCAAAGTGGGACAAGCTGCGTGCGGGAAGCCCATCGCCATCGTTCACTGGCACCAACATTGAGGGCAAGCAGGTGAGCCTTGAGCAGCTCCGCGGAAAGTATGTCTATATCGACGTGTGGGCAACATGGTGCGGACCTTGCCGTGGCGAGATTCCTCACCTGAAGAAGCTGGAGGAGAAATATCACGGAAAGGACATACACTTCGTGAGCCTCTCTTGCGACCAGGACAAGGCTGCTTGGGAGAAGATGGTGAAGAAAGACCAGATGACTGGCATTCAGCTCCACATCGGCTCAGGCGCGAAGTTCATGGACGAGTATGTGATCAACGGCATCCCACGTTTCATTCTGCTCGACCGCACAGGACGCATAGTAAAGGCTGACGCGACACGCCCATCAAACCCTGAGACAGCAAAACTCTTCGACGAGCTGCTCGCAAAGCCTCTCGACTACGACCTCTTCAAGAGCCACATGACTGAGCTGGAGAAGCAGGAGAAGGAGCATTGGACAGTAGTTTTCGACCGCACGGGCAAATACACCGATGCTGAGAAGGACGTGGCAAAGCCAAAGATGGACAAGGTGCGCGCAGAGAAAGTGCAGTGGGCTCGCCAGGGCATCGAGGCAAACTACGGCGACAAGCGTTTCCTCGACGTGCTGAACATCTATCTGTTCAACTTCCTCACCATCGACGAGCTTGACGCGATGCTCGCAAAGTTCACCCCAGAGGTGCAGCAGGAAGATCGTTGGAAAGGAATGAAGAACTACGTCATCTACAAGCCTCTCAACGCCATAGGTCAGAAAGCTGCCGATTTCACGATGAAAGACCACAAGGGCAAGAACGTGACGCTGAGCAAGGTGGCAAAGAAGAACAAGGTTACGATTGTTGATTTCTGGGCTTCATGGTGCGGACCATGCCGTGCGTCAATGCCACACCTCAAGGAGGTTTATGCCAAGTATAAGAAGCAAGGCTTGGAGGTTGTATCGGTGTCTATAGACGAGAAGGCTGACGCTTGGGAGAAGGCATACAAGCAGCTTGAGTTGCCTTGGATTGACGTTTGCAACCATATTGGTTGGAAAGATGAGGTGGTTCAGAAATATGCCATCCGTGGCATTCCCCATCAGGTGGTTATCGATAGCGACATGAATTTCGTGGGTGTTGGCATCCACGGTAGCAAGCAACTTGAGGAAATACTTAAGAAGTACCTTAATAAATAAATTCTCTCTTAATTGATTTTGGGTGCATCCTATTTCAGGGCGCACCCATTTTTTGTTTGAAAAACTTTGTGGATTGGGAAAAAGGTTGTATATTTGCCGGCAAATAGCAAACTTCAATGGACTACAAACTGATAATAGACACAATCTTCGGGGACGTGGAGCCACTGCGAGGCGTGGGAAGCCAAGCAACATACATCCCTGCGTTGGCAAACGTAAATCCCGACCAACTGGGCCTCTGCATAGAGACCACTGGGAACGAGCAATTCTGCGGCGGCGATGCCGACACACGGTTCTCAATACAGAGCATCTCAAAAGTTTTCTCCCTTGCCATGGCACTTGGCATAGAGGGCGAGGACGTGTGGAAACGTATGGGACGTGAGCCATCGGGAACGGCGTTCAACTCGCTCGTGCAGTTGGAGATGGAGAAAGGAAAGCCACGCAATCCCTTCATCAACGCCGGGGCAATAGTGATAGCCGACATTCTGATGGCAAGACTGCGCGACCCTGAGCGGGATTTCCTCAACTTCGTAAGGAGCATGGCAGGGACGGATGCCATCGACTACAACCGCGAGGTGGCTGCATCGGAACGGCAGCATGGCTATCTCAACGCCGCGATAATAAACATGCTGAAATACTACGGCAACATAAAGGGCGACATCGAGGAGGTGCTGAACTTCTATTTCCTGACGTGCAGCATAGATATGAGTTGCCGCGAACTGGCACATGCCTTCCTGCCATTTGCTGACCACCACAAGCCTTTCTCCCACTGCGGCATAGAGCTGTCGAAATCGAAGGTGAAACGCATCAACGCCGTGATGCAGACCTGCGGTTTCTACGATGAGGCAGGCGAGTTCTCCTATCTCGTCGGGCTTCCAGGCAAGAGCGGTGTGGGAGGCGGCATAGCCGCGGTGTTCCCCGGTCTCTACTCAGTGGCTGTGTGGAGTCCGAGGCTCAACGGCAAAGGCAACTCCGTAATAGGAATGAAAATGCTTGAACTGCTGACAACCCAAACGGAGGAATCGATATTTTGAAGACCAGTAGCCCCCTCCAGCTTCCCCAATGCGCAGCCATCACTCCCCCCTGGGGGAGACGGAGGGGCTTTAATTTTTAATTCTTAATTTAATGTATATGTCCAACGCTCAACCCGCAATAATTAGGGCTTTCTTCGCCTCGTTTGCCGAGGGAATACTCTCAGCTGACGCAGAGAAGGCGACAGAGCCAGTGGAGCTTACTCCACAACGTGTGAAACAGATAATGCTGACGCACTATGAGGAAATATCAAAGCATTTCTTCGACATACTGTTCAATCCCCTTGCCATCATTCACTACGACACGGCAGAGGAACTTATTGCCATACTGAAATCGCCCGAGGTGGCACCAACCCTCAACTCACCTGTTGACCTCTTCCGCCACGTTTGCCGTACGGAGGAGGCTCATGAGGACATGGTGACAGAATACCGACGCAACTTCGCCTCGCTGCTTGGTGGCAAGGTGATGTCGCTCGACGACTTCTTCGCCGGCTTCCCAGAAGGCTATCTGACTGACAGCGCAGGGCATCAGGAACGTGAGGTGAGGGCACTGACCCAAGTGGTGGTAAGGTCGTTCTTCGCCGGACGGAAGGCATCGCAGGCAACAACCACATCGGGCACAAACCAAGTATATCTCTTCCGCCTGTTGCTCGACTCCATGCAAACCTTGCTCCACTCCTCCCCAGTGGCAATGGACGATGACCTCGACCTCAACGCCGCCTTTGCCAAAGTTTGCCGCAACGAGGGGAATATGAAAACCATGCTTCAGACTATGCAGCAGACAATGCAGGATATCCTCCCTGTGGATATGACCCCATTTCTGTAAGTTTTGGCTCTTTTTTTGTCGCAATGATACAAATTTGTTGGAATATGTAACAATTTTAATGGGGGATATGTGGAAAATGGTGTAACTTTGCAAGCTGAAAACCTTTGATTATGAAAAGAGCTAATTTATTACTTACGCTGCTGATGGCTACAGTCGTGGCAATGGCACAGGATTTGAAATTATGGTATGCCCGTCCGGCTACACAGTGGACTGAGGCATTGCCAGTGGGTAACTCACACTTGGGAGCCATGGTGTTTGGCGGTGTTGAGGAGGAAGAACTGCAACTGAACGAGGAGACATTCTGGGCTGGCGGACCTCACAACAACCTCAACCCAAAGGGACGCGAGGCTCTCGACGAGATACGCCAGTTGGTGTTTGCCGACAAGTTCAAGGAGGCGCAGAAGATGATTGACGAGAATTTCAACACGCCGCAGAATGGTATGCGATACCTCACGCTCGGCTCGATGAGGCTAAAGTTCAACCACAACTCACCTCTCACCTCTCACCCCTCACCTCTAAACTATAAACGCTCACTGAACCTTGCTGATGCGACGGCAAAGGTGAGCTATACGGTGGATGACGTGAATTACGACCGCACAGTTTTCGCCTCTCTTGCCGACGATGTGATAGTGGTGAGGCTTGAGGCGAGCAAGCCACAGGCCATATCGTTCAGTCTTGGTTACGATTGTCCTGAGGATTTGCAGCCAGTGGTCAGCGCCAAGGGACAGCAACTCACGATGCGCTGCCGTGGCGTGGAACAGGAAGGCGTGAAGGCTGCGCTTAACGCAGAGTGCCGCATACTGTTGAAAGCCGAGGACGGAAAAGTGGTGGCAAAGGGAACAGCCATAAACGTGGAGAAGGCAAACACAGTGACACTTTACATCGTAGGGGCAACAAACTTCAATAGCTACAACGATGTTTCGGGCAACGCGTCGAAAAGATGTGATGCTGCGATGAAGCGGGCGCTGAAGAAGAACTACGTCCAACTGTTGGCGGACCATGTTGCAAAATACCGTAGCCAATACGATCGCGTAAGGCTCGACATACCGATGACAAAAGCGTCGGAGGCTGAGACCGACGAGCGTGTGAGGAACTTCAACGAGACAGACGACCTCAACCTCGTGGCACTGCTCTATCAATATGGACGCTACCTGCTCATCTCGTCCTCACAACCAGGCGGACAGGCTGCCAACCTGCAAGGCATTTGGAACGGCGGCATGCGTGCCCCGTGGGACAGCAAATACACGATAAACATCAACGCCGAGATGAACTATTGGCCTGCCGAGGTGACAAACCTCAGCGAGTGCCACGAACCACTGTTCTCGTTGGTCAACGACCTTAAGAAGACTGGTGCCGACGCCGCACGCGTGCTTTATGGGGCAAAGGGTTGGGTGGCTCACCACAACACCGACATCTGGCGCATAACGGGTCCTGTGGATGGCGCATATTACGGAATGTGGCCCAACGGCGGAGCATGGGTGGCACAGCACTTGTGGCAGCACTACCTATTCACGGGCGACAAGGAGTTCTTGAAGAAGAACTATGCGGCACTGCGTGGAACAGCCGACTTCTATATGAGTCATCTTGTTAAGCATCCGAGATATGGTTGGCTCGTGACAGCTCCCTCGATGTCGCCTGAGCATGGCTATGGGAATGCAGGGTCGAGCATTACGGCAGGTTGCACGATGGACAACCAGATAGCTTTCGATGCCCTTTACTCTACGCTGCTTGCCACTCGCGCCTTGGGTGGCGACAAGGCTTACGAGGACTCGCTGCAGAACGTGCTCGACCAACTGCCACCGATGCAGATAGGCAGACACAACCAGGTGCAGGAGTGGCTCGCAGATGCCGACAATCCAAGAGACGACCATCGCCACATATCTCATTTATATGGCCTATACCCAAGCAACCAGATTTCGCCAAATGCTAATCCCAAGTTGTTTCAGGCTGCACGCAACACTCTGTTGCAGCGTGGCGACATGGCAACTGGCTGGAGCATAGGCTGGAAGATAAACTTCTGGGCGAGAATGCTCGATGGCGACCATGCTTTCAAGATAATCCGCAACATGCTTTGTCTGCTGCCAAGCGACGCGGTGGCAAAGGAATATCCCAACGGCAGGACCTATCCAAACCTCTTCGATGCACACCCGCCATTCCAGATAGACGGAAACTTCGGCTTCACTGCAGGAGTGTCGGAGATGTTGTTGCAGAGTCACGACGGTGCCGTGCATCTATTGCCTGCCTTGCCTGAGGCGTGGAGCGAGGGCAGTGTGAGTGGACTTGTTGCCCGTGGTGCCTTCGAGGTGGATATGGAGTGGAACGGATCGCAGTTGGCAAAGGCAAAGATTAAGTCGCGCCGTGGCGGAACGCTCCGTCTGCGCTCGTATGTTCCTCTTAGGGGCAAAGGCTTGAAGCCAGCCAAGGGCGAATGTGCCAACGAACTGCTTGCTCCTGCAGAGGTGAAGCAGCCAAAGGTGTCGGAGGAGATAAACCCACAAAGCCCTATCATACCGCGTGTGTATGAATATGATGTAGAGACAGAGGCGGGAGAGGAGGTTATTGTAAGAAGATAGAGGGGTGAGAGCTGAGAAGTGAGAGGTGAGGGGTGAGAAGTGAGAGAATGGTGATAGCCTGGATTTTGGCGAGGTGTGGGCGTCTCGCCCACACCCCCAGTAGCGGCAGCAAATGAGTGCTAAAGCATATCTCTCACTTCTCACCTCTCACCCCTCACCTCTAAAAATAAGAATCTATGAAAAAAACAATATTTACTGCATTTGCTCTTGCCGTGGCAATGGCGGTTGGAGCAGAAACGAGAGAGATTACGAGTCCCAATGGAGGACTGAAGGTTACGGTGAGCGACGAGGGAGGCAAGGCTGCCTATAGCGTGTCGCTCAACGGACAAGTGTGTATCGAGACCTCGCCACTTGGCGTGGTGCTTAACTTTGCCGACTATTCGCAAGGCTTGGCAATGGGAAAGGGTGAGTCGCAGAAGACGGTGGACGTCAATTACTCGCTGCCAAACATCAAGCGCAGCCACGTCAGCCACAAGGCATGTGAGATGACCATTCCTTTCCTTAAGGATGGCAAGCCCGCCTTCGACCTGATTCTGCACGTTGCCGACAACGATGTGGCAATGAAATACCGCATACATGCCGTGGGCGAGACCGCTGTGGCTGTGGTGAAGGAAGAAAAGACTGGCTTCGTGTTGCCAAACGGAACGACGACATTCCTCTGCCCACAGAGTGCCCCAATGCAGGGCTTCGCACGCACCTCGCCAAGCTACGAGACAAACTACACCCTCGACGACGAGATGGGGAAGAACGGTTGGGGTAACGGATATTCGTTCCCGTGTTTGTTTAAGGCCCACCCCCATCCCCTCCCTGGGGAGGGGAGCACTAACAACCTGTGGGTGCTCATTTCTGAAACAGGTGTTGACGGCAGCTATTGTGCAGGTCGCCTCCTCTGCGCAGCTTCTCCCCTCCCCAGTGAGGGGATGGGGGTGCCCCTCTACACCATCGGCCAACCTCAATCTGGCGAGATGAACGGCGCTGGCACTACGTCGCCTGCCATTTCCTTACCAGGCGACACTCCTTGGCGCACCATCACCGTTGGAACTTCGCTTGCCCCTATCGTTGAGACCACAATACCTTTCGATGTGGTTGAGCGCAAATATGAGGCATCGCAGAAGTTTGAGTATGGTCGCGGCTCGTGGAGCTGGATAATAAAGATGGACCCAAGCTGCAACTTCGACGAACAGAAACGCTACATCGACTTCTCTGCCGCCATGGGCTACGAGTCGGTGTTGGTAGATGCCCTATGGGACACGCAGATCGGACGTGACAAGATAGAGGAACTGGCACGCTATGGCAAGTCGAAAAATGTCGCGCTCTATCTCTGGTATAACAGCAATGGAGCTTGGAACGATGCTCCGCAAGGACCAAAGGGACTTATGGACAAGTCGCATGCCCGCCGTCAGGAAATGGCATGGATGAAGAGCATCGGAATACGAGGCATAAAGGTTGACTTCTTCGGTGGCGACAAGCAGCCGATGATGCAGCTTTACGAGGACATACTCTCCGATGCCAACGATTTCGGTCTTCTCGTAATATTCCACGGCTGCACTCTGCCACGTGGTTGGGAGCGCATGTTCCCTGCCTACGCAGCCAGTGAGGCAGTGCTTGCCAGCGAGAACCTGCATTTCTCACAGGGAATGTGTGACGCCGAGGCACAGAACGCCTGCATCCATCCATTCATTCGCAACACCGTAGGCTCTATGGATTTTGGCGGCTCTACGCTCAACAAGTTCTATGGCGCCAACAACGACCGTGGCTCGCAGCGCCGCACGTCCGACGTGTTTGCCCTTGCCACGGCAATACTATTCCAGAGCCCCGTGCAGCATTTCGCCCTTGCACCAAACAATCTCTATGATGCCCCAGCATGGGCAATAGACTTCATGAAGGCAGTGCCAACGACTTGGGACGAGGTGAGGTTCATCGACGGTTATCCAGGCAAATACTGCATCATGGCACGCCGTACGGGCGATAAGTGGTTTGTGGTGGGCATCAATGCCATGAAGGAAACCTTGAAGACCACCATCTCACTGCCTATGTTTGAGGCTGGCACTCAGCTGAAACTCTATTCCGACAACGAGAAACTGGAAGGCAACGTGAAGACCATTAAGCAGGGCAAGAAGCAAGAGTTGAAAATTGCGATTCCTTGCAATGGAGGAGCGGTGATTAAGAATTAAGAATTAAAAATTAAGAATTGGGAGTTGAAGAGTGAAATGCTGCGCCTGATTTCGTGCCGCAGGAATTCAACTCTCAACTTTCAATCTTCAATATAAAAAAGAATGATATGAAACAAATTATTATTGGATTTTTTGCGCTGATGTCTACTCTTACGGCTAAAGCGCAGGATGAGAACTTCCACATCTACCTCTGTTTCGGACAGTCGAACATGGAGGGGAATGCCCGCTATGAGCAGCAGGACATGGAAGGTGTTGACGAGAGATTTGTCTCCATGGCTTCAATGGACGACGAGAAACTGGGTTGGAAACGTGGCGAATGGCACAAGGCCGTGCCGCCTCTCTGCCGACCCTACACAGGACTGACTCCTGCCGACTATTTCGGTCGA
Organism: uncultured Prevotella sp.; assembly: GCA_945833995.1. Lineage (GTDB taxonomy): Bacteria > Bacteroidota > Bacteroidia > Bacteroidales > Bacteroidaceae > Prevotella. Next base: position 2,002 of record CAMAGM010000014.1, on the reverse strand, counting down.
ACCATGGTCAGCCGACTGCCGAAGAATGTGCGCGTGGGAGTAATCAATGTTGCCATTGGAGGCTGTGGCATAGAGCTTTTCGACAAGGAGAACTATGCCGACTATCTTCAGAAACAGCCTCAGTGGATGAAGAACATGACAAAGGACTATGACGACAATCCCTACGCCCGACTTGTTGAGCTGGCAAAGATTGCAAAGAAACAGGGCGTGATAAAGGGAATACTCATGCTTCAGGGTGAGACAAACACAGGGCAGCAGGATTGGCCCGACAAGGTGAAGGCAGTGTATGAGAACTTGCTGAAAGATCTCGACCTTAAGGCTGCCGACGTGCCTCTCGTGGCTGGTGAGGTGGTGAGCGCAGAGGTGGGAGGACACTGTGCCGCACATAATCCAATCATCCGTCGTCTGCCCGAAGTTATTCCAACGGCTCACGTCGTCTCGTCGAAAGGTTGTCCCTGTGCCAAGGACTCGCTCCACTATACCGCCGAGGGCTACCGCATGATCGGTCGCCGCTTTGCCGAGAAAATGCTTGAGGTGCAGGACGGATTCTGCAACCCAATGCTTTGGGCTGACGTTCCCGATCCCGATGTAATACGAGTTGGCGACGACTACTGGCTCGTAAGTACTACGATGCACCTGATGCCAGGCGCACCAGTGATGCACTCCAAGGACCTCGTGAACTGGAAGACGGTGAGCTATGTGTTCCCAACGCTCAACGACACGCCAAAATACGACATGCAGGATGGCACTGTGTATGGTCGCGGACAGTGGGCAACGTCGCTGCGCTACCACAATGGACTCTACTATCTATATTTCTCGCCTAACGACGAGCCTTTCCGTGGCTATGTCTATACGACGAAAGATCCGCGAGAGGGTTGGACGCTCCACTCGCGCATTCCCCATTTCCACGATGCATCGCTCTTCTTCGACGACGACGGCAGGGCGTATGTCTTCTATGGCACTGGCGAGATGAAGGAACTCTTGCCTGACCTCACTGGAGTGATGCCCAACGGACTCAGTGGCAAGGTGTTTGAGCGCGACGAGACAGAGACAGGACTGCTCGAAGGTAGCCGTGTGATAAAGCACAATGGGAAATACTATCTGCTGATGATTTCATGGCCACAGGGAAAGCCACGCCGACAGGTGTGCTACCGTGCCGACAAGATAGAAGGTCCCTACGAGAAAAAAGTGATACTGGAGTCGGAGTTTGGCGGTTTCTCCTACGCTGGTCAGGGAACCATTGTCGATGATGGCAACGGCAACTGGTATGGCGTGATATTCCAAGATCGTGGCGGTGTTGGCCGTGTGCTGACACTCATGCCTTGCACTTGGCAGGAAGGCTGGCCGATGCTTGGCGACATTGACGGAAAGATACCAGAGAGAATGGGCAAGCCAATGGCTGGCTATAGCGATGGGCAGATTGTGTCGAGCGACGAGTTTGAGAGCGACAAGATGAACATCGACTGGCAGTGGAACCACAACCCAATCGATGAGGCTTGGTCGCTGACAGAGCGTCCGGGATGGCTTCGACTGAAGACAAACCGCATTGTCGATAACCTCTATTTAGCCCCCAATACGCTGACACAGCGCATGGAAGGACCTAAGTGTACGGCAGCGGTGAAGATGGATGTGACGAAGATGAAGGATGGCGACGTGGCTGGATTCTCTGCCTTCAATGGCGATGCCGGTGTCGTTCAAGTCATGAAGCAGGGAAAGAAGCTGCTGCTCGTTGCCGAGAGCCAGAGCTGCAAGATGACGGACAGGGAGAAACTCATCACTGGCGTGACGAGCACGGGGGCTTATAGGCAGGAGCTGGATAAGAAGACAGCGGAGGTTTATTTTAGGATTGATGCCGATTTCCGTCCTGGTGTTGGCGATCTTGCCACCTTATATTATAGTCTTGATGGTGAGAACTGGACTAAGGTTCTGAGCGACTATAAGATGATATTCGACTATCGCCGCTTCTTCATGGGCTCCAAGTTCGCCATCTTCAACTATGCCA